>JALYPB010000079.1 GCA_030856585.1 Gemmatimonadota bacterium
GACGCCCTGCCCCAGCAGCGCCTGCTGTAGCCGCTCATCATCGAGATACCGCTCGACCAGCTCCACCATCGACCATTCGAAGAGCAGCGCAATGGCGTCCTTGTCGCCACCGAGGCGGCGCTCGATCTCGCTCCGGGACGGCGCATGCCCGATCCATGCATCGCCGGGCCCTTCGGGGCGGAGGGCGTCGCGGATCCGCTTCTTGAGATCGGTGAGGGCCCGCCACCCGGCCAGGTCCCGCGGGGCAAACCGCTCGATCTCCTCGTCGGCGCGGTCATCGTCCCCCCAGAGCTGCACGCTGCTGCCGTCGTCGAACGGAACAAACAGCCCCGGAGCGGCGGGGTGCCACTCCAGGCCGTGCCCGATAAGACCCAGCTCTTCGATGACGAGGGGATGCAGCAGACCGCAGACATAGGCGCAAGGCGAAACCCGATACCCGGGCCAGGGCTCCTCCAGGGTGCACGCGCCGCCCACCCGGTCTCGCCGCTCGACCACCAGCACCCGGCGCCCAGCGCGCGCCAGGTAGGTGGCACAGGCGAGCCCATTGTGCCCCGCCCCCACCACGATCACATCCCACGACTCGGCGGCGAGCTGCTCGAGGGGCAGAGGGAGGCCGATCAAGCCCAGCTTGGCGGCAGTCCGGCTCACCGGGCCAGGAGCTTGCGTACCGCCTCGCGCAGGGTGGCTACACTGAACGGCTTGTAGACGGTGGGGATGTCATCCGGCAGCCCCTCCTGGGCCCTTTTATGGGTGATATCGTCGATGTGCAGAATCGGGAGTTTTGGAAAATCCTCCCGGACCCGGGCAATAAGCTCGGGCCCGCTGAGACCGGGCATGTAGGTGTTGGTGACGATGAGGTCGAACCCGCCATCTGCTGCTCGTGCCGCTTCCAGGGCAGCACGTCCATTCGCAACTGATACCACCTGATACCCTTCGTCGCTCAGGGCGCGAGCGATGAGCGCGCGGACCATCGGTTCGTCGTCCACCACCAGGATGCGGGGGGCCATGGGGTCATTCGGCGCGGGTGAAACAGGTTGGTTGGGAGTACACCCATAGTAACGCTCCTTGGGGCGGGACGCGAATGGGATAATCCCCGATTCACGATAGGCACAGAGTATGAGCACTGGTTGCACAGTTCAATGCCGGTCTATTCCCCGAATGTCCCGAAAACGCAACCTTGTATAGCCGAATTAACATCAATTGCAGAAATGGCTTGACGCGGGGTCGCGCCCTTCCTAGATTCCGACCACCTTGAGAACCGTAGCCCTTGGCCTGGAGTACCAGTGAATTCTCGTCCGCTCGCCCGCTGCTGCAACTCAAGCACCCCTGGGTGTTAGCGGATCGGGCACGACCTTGACCAGTCGCACATCCCGCCCGTTCCTCCGAGCGGGCTTTTCGTTAGCCCTGGAGCCCATGAACGCCCTGACATTGCCGGAGCCGGATGATGGCAGCCCCCGGCACGCGGAACAGTCCGGCCCTGCTCGTACCGAGGCGAGCGAGGCGAGAAAGCTCGGCACCCTGGTGGACGTGAGTCAGGCGCTGGCCGGCAATGTGAGCCTGCAAGCCGGCCTCTCGGGCGTCCTGGCCACCCTGGTGCGCCGCTGCGGGGCAGTGCGGGGTGCCGTGGCCCTTCTGGATGAGCGCACCAGGGAGCTCGAGATCCGGGCGGGTGTGGGGCTATCCCGGGATGGGAGCGCCACCCGCTATGCCCTGGGGGAGGGCATTACCGGCGCAGTGGCGGAGAGCGGCGAGCCGATCGTGGTGCCGGAGATCAGCCGAGACCCACGCTTTCTTCACCGCGCAGCGGCGCGCCAGGAGCGGAACGGAGCCGAGTTCAGCTTCGTGTGCGTTCCCATCCTTCTCCATCGGAGGCCGGTAGGCACGCTCTCGATCGAATTGCCGTACAAGGCGAAACGGGAGTACAGCCGCCTGCTCAAATTTCTCAGGATCGTCGCCTCGATGATCTCGCAGGCGGTACGCATTCATCGTCTGCTCGAGGCCGAGCGTCACAAGCTGGTCAGCGAGAACGCGCAGCTGCGTGAGGAGCTCCACCGGCGGTACGACTTCTCCAGCCTGGTCGGTACCAGCGGCCCCATGCGGCAGATGTACGAGGAGATAGCCCGGGTGGCGGGGACCAGTACCACGGTTCTGATCCGGGGAGAGTCGGGCACCGGCAAGGAGCTGATCGCCAGCTCCATTCACTACCACTCCACCCGTGCCAAGAAGCCGTTCATCAAGGTCAACTGCGCGGCCTTGCCGGAGACGCTGGTCGAGTCCGAGCTCTTCGGGCACGAGCGCGGCGCCTTCACCGGCGCGGAGAGCCGGAAGAAGGGGCGCTTCGAGCTGGCGAGCGGGGGGACGATCTTCCTCGACGAGATCGGGGAGCTGAGCCCGGCCATCCAGGTCAAGCTGCTGCGGGTGCTCCAGGAGCGGGAGTTCGAGCGGGTCGGAGGGACGGAGCCGGTGAAGGTGGATGTGCGGGTCGTGGCTGCTAGCAACCGAAACCTGGAGACGGCGTTGGCCGAGGGGAGCTTCAGGGAGGACCTGTACTACCGGCTCAACGTGTTTCCCATCTTCATCCCTCCGCTTCGGGAGCGGCGGGCGGACGTGTTGCCGTTGGCGGATCACTTCGTGGAGAAGTACGCCCGGGAGCACGGCAAGACGATCAAGCGCATCTCCACCCCCGCCATCGACCAGCTGGCCTCCTACCACTGGCCCGGCAACGTGCGCGAGCTGGAGAACACCATCGAGCGCGCGGTGCTGATGGCCGACGGAGAGGTTATCCATGGCCACCATCTTCCGCCCACGCTTCAGACCGCCGAGGCCACGGGTACGGTGCTGAACACCTCGCTCGGCGGCGCGGTGGGGACGTTCGAGCGCAGCCTCATCGTGGATGCGCTGAAGACCACGCGCGGCAACCGCTCCAAGGCTGCCCGCTTGCTGGGCACCACGGAGCGGGTGATCAACTATAAGGTGAAGAAATACGGGATTGACCCGACCCGCTTACGCGCCTGAGGGGTCGGGCAGTTTCCGGGCGAGAAATGGCCGAAAAGAGGACCAGCCGGCAAATCCAGCCACCAGCAGGTTGGCCACCAGCACCGGTGCGGCGCCGATGACCGCGCCGTAGACGGCCCAGAGGCAGGCGGCCAGCGCCTGGACCCGGCGGAGCGTCATGGGATCCTTGCACAGGTACGAGCCGGCAAAGATTGCGGTGGCGATCCATCCGATCATGTCGATAGTCATGGTGTGGCAGTCCTATGCGGCGGGAGAAGTCGCGCTATCGCGAATCGTAAGGGCGTCGGTCCGGATCTTGTCCCACTCCTGAAGCACGAACCCGTGCGAGGCGAACACCGCGCGGATTCGCGAGGAGCTGAGGCCGGCAATGTCCTCCAGGATCGGGACCAGCACGCTGAGCGCGTCGTCACTCAGCACCGTCCTTCGCGCGATGGGCGTGAGAAACTTGTTCTCGGAGACCGCAATCGTCAGCCCTTCCATCCGGTTGACGTGCAGCATGACGTGAACGTCGGAGCTGCCGTCGCCCACGTAGACCAGCCGGTCCGCGCTCACCCTCTGCTCCGCCCGCAGCTCCTCCAGCACGGCCACCTTGCCG
>JALYPB010000369.1 GCA_030856585.1 Gemmatimonadota bacterium
CGCCCAGACCGTGCGCTCCATGACGCCGTCTTCCAGGATGTCGTGGACGTCGGCTACCGCCGCGTCGACGTGCGCCTTGTAGAGGGTCAGCCGCTCCGTCGCATCAGCCTGGACTCCGGACCAGTCCCGTTGCTCGAAGCGGCTCCGGGCCCGGCCGGTGATCTCCTCGAACCCGCGCTCATACTTCTCGTATGCCGCATGAATGGCGGCGACCGCGGCCCCGACGGGGCGTAGTGTTGTATTGCCGTTCATTCGTCATCCGATCAGATTGCGCGGCGAAACATCCTTCCCCCTCGGAGCCCTAGCAAGAGGCACGCGTCATGTCAGCTACCATGTCCAGCCACAAGGCGGCCTCGGCCCCACCCGGCGGTGAGCCGATCGCGTTGCGCCAGGGCCGGATCGAGGTGCCGTCGACGCCGGTCATCCCCTTCATCGAGGGAGACGGAACCGGTCCCGACATCTGGCGTGCGTCCCAGCACGTCTTCGATAGTGCGGTCCAGCGGGCATACGGCGGCCGGCGCAGGATCGCGTGGCTGGAGGTGCTGGCGGGCGAGAAGGCCAAGGAACGGATGAACAGCTGGCTACCGGATGAGACCCTGGCCACCATCGATCGGTTTCTGGTTGCGATCAAGGGCCCGCTCACCACGCCGGTCGGCGGCGGCTTTCGTTCGCTCAACGTCGCCCTCCGGCAAAAGCTCGATCTCTATGCCTGCGTTCGCCCGGTCCGCTACTTCAGCGGGGTGCCCTCTCCGGTCAAGGCGCCCGAGGCCGTGAATATGGTCATCTTCCGCGAGAACACCGAGGACATCTACGCCGGGATCGAGTACAAGGCCGGCACCGAAGATGCCCGCCGGGTGGTGGATTTCCTCCAGCGGGAGATGGGGGTCCAGACCATACGCTTCCCGGCTACCAGCGCCATCGGCATCAAGCCAATCTCCGAAGAGGGCTCGAAGCGCCTGATCCGGTCTGCCATCGACTACGCCCTGATGCAGAAGTACGAAAGTGTCACGCTGGTGCATAAGGGCAACATCATGAAGTTCACCGAGGGCGGCTTCCGTGACTGGGGCTATGACGTGGCGCGGGAGGAGTACGGAGCGACCGATCTCGACGGGGGGCCATGGAGCAAGCTGCCCGGCGGATTAGTCATCAAGGACGTGATCGCCGACGCATTTCTTCAGCAGATCCTGACGCGCCCGAAGGAGTATGGGGTCATCGCCACCATGAACCTCAACGGCGACTACATCTCCGACGCGCTGGCGGCCCAGGTCGGTGGTATCGGCATCGCGCCCGGGGCCAACATCAATTATCTCACCGGCCATGCCATCTTCGAGGCCACCCACGGGACTGCTCCCAAGTATGCCGGCCAGGACAAGGTAAATCCGGGATCGGTCATCCTCTCGGGTGAAATGATGTTCCGCTATCTCGGGTGGGACGAGGCCGCTGACCTGATCATCTCCTCGCTGGAGAAGACCATCGGCCAGAAGCGGGTGACTTACGACTTCGAGCGTCTGATGAAGGGCGCCACCCTGCTCAAGACCAGCGAGTTCGGCAAGGCGATGGTCGATAATATGTAACAGCGTAAGCGGTAAGCGGTGAGCAGTAAGCGGGTGGATGGGTGGTGGCCCGCTCACCGCTCACTGGTTACCGCTCACGGCCTTTCAGTCGATTGATCTCCCGCCGGTCCTTCTTCGTTGGCCGGCCTCGTTCGGGCACGAAGGCGGCGTGGAGGGTCTTGAGTTGCAAAGCAAGCGTTTCCCGCGCCGCCCGGCTCTCCGGCTTCTCCTCGTACAGCCGGGCGGCATCGGCGGCTGGCCCCCTCCGATCCGATAGCTCGCGGACCACGACCTGGTGCTCGTAGGGCCCCAGCCGGATCCGGACTTCGTCACCTACCTGCAACGGCTTGGCTCGTTTGACGCGGTCACCGTTGACCTGAACCTTTCCGCCCGCGATGGCTTCCGCGGCCAGCGAGCGGGTTTTGTAGAACCGGGCGGCCCAGATCCACTTATCTACCCGGACCTTACTGTCATCGGATTCGGTCATCCTGCAAAACTAGTGAATGCACGATCCTGCCGCCCCTCTCTTTTGCGAGGTCTGCGGCAGAATCAGAGGCCCTACGGCGGCTTCGCCCCTCCCAGGGCTAAGTCTGCCACGGCGCGGCATTTGCAGGGCTACGGCGAGATAGACTCCTCCCATCGATCGGAACACCGTGACCCATCTGGTTCATGTCTGGCTCTGGTTCGCCAGCATCGCTGTCTTTCCTTCGGTGTCCCCCCGGCACGTCCCCCCGCGGCCCGCGGCGATCCGGGACTCCGTAGTGGCCAGCCACGCGCTCGATTCCGCGCTGGCTCGCGCGGATGAGGCGATGACTCGCGGCCGGCCATGGCAAGCCACACGCATCCTGACCCCGTGGCTCCGCGACCCGTCTCGCACACCGGCCACCGTCTACCTGGCGGCACGGGCGGCAAGCGAGTGGAAGGGCTGGAGTGAAGTGCTTCAGCTACTGTCCGGCGAACCGTGGATCGACAGCCTGTACAGTGGAAGCGCACGCGTGTTGCTGGCGCGCGCCGCGCTCGAGCGGCGCCAGGATACCCTCGCGCTGGGTCATGCGGTTCGGGCGGTCCAGCGCCACCCCTCCGGTGAGCGCCTCCTCCTGCTGGCGACCGCGCTGGATCGTCTCGGCGCCCGCGACAGCGCCGCGGCAGTATACGCTCATGCCGGCGAGAGGCTGCCGGTCGTAGCCGATTGGCTCCTGCTGCGCGCGGCGGCCGTAACAGACGACAGCGTGATTCGTGCGAGACTCTACAGCCGCATCACCAACCCGCTCGCCCGAGCCCGAATTCCCTGGGCTGATGCCAGTGCGCATGAGCGCACCGGAGACCTGGAGGGCGCCGCCCGGCGCTACGCCGCCGCCGGCGACCGTCTGACGAGCCTCCGCCTGCGACTCGCCTCGACGCCGGACAGCTCACCCAGGGCAGCGCTCCGCCGGGAGCTTCTCGCCATCTCCGCCGCACGGGCCGGCAGCGCTGCCCGGGAGGCCATATCCCTTCTTGATAGCCTCTTTACGCCACTTGCTCCGGCGGAAGAGCTGGTCGTGGCACGGGCGGCCGCAGAGTCGGGGCTCCCGGCCCGCGCGATCAGTGGCTTTGCCCGGGCGGCAGCGGCAGACCTGGGGTCCGGCGAAGACCGCTTTGCCTACGGGACCGCACTGACCCGTCTCGGGCGGAATGGTGAAGCCGCCGTACAATTCAAGCTGGTTCATGGGCCGAAGCCGCTCGCCGCACTCGCGGCCTACCAGTCGGCGCGCGCGCTGGTGCGGGATGGTCAGATCGACAAAGGCCGCGCCGCGCTGGTGGAGGTTGCCCGCAAGTATCCCAACGATACGGCCGCCGCGGCTTCGGCGTTTTTCCTGCGCGCCGACCTCGCCTCGGATGATCGGGGCGACGCGGAGGCACGCCGGCTGCATCGGGTCGTGGCCGCTCGCTACCCCAGCAGCCGCTTCGCTCCGACCTCGCGGTTCCGAGCCGCCATGATCGCGCTGTTGAATGGCGAGCCCAGGGTCGCGGCCCAGGAGTTCGAGGCACTGGCTGAGCGATATCCCGGTAGCGATGAGACTGTGGCTGCCACCTACTGGGCGGGAAGAGCCTGGGCCAATGTGGGGGACAGCACGCTCGCCCGGGGCCGCTGGCAGGCAGTCATGGCTCGCGATCCGCTTTCTTACTATGCGGCGCTCAGCGCGCGGCGGCTCGGAATCGAAGCCTGGATCCCTTTAGCCGCAACCGACTCGTTCCCAGCCGACCCGGAGCTCGACCGCCAGGTCTCACGCGCAGCGCTCCTCGCCCGTCTGGGCCTTGCAGCCGAGGCCCGGTGGGAGCTGGATCGTCTGGCGCGGTCCACCGACTCGTCACCAGAACGGCTTCTGTCCATCGCTAACGCGTTCCGCAGCCAGGGCCTCGCCTCACCGGCCATCCAGCTGGCCCGGCGCGCCCTCGCCCGGGGTGCGCCCTCCGATGCGCGCACCTACCGGTTGATCTATCCGGTGGTCCACGAGGATGCGCTGCTGGCCGAAGCGGCCGAGCACCGGCTCGATGTCAGCCTGATAGCCGCCTTGATCCGCCAGGAGTCGAACTTCAACCCCGGCGCTACGTCCCCGGCGGGCGCGCGCGGCCTGGCGCAAGTGATGCCCGAGCTGGGCGAACGCCTGGCTCGCGATCTCGCCTATCCCGTCTGGGATCCCGTTCTGCTCTACCAGCCGGATGTCAGCATCCAGCTCGGCGCAGTGCACCTGGGTGAGCTGTTCTCTCGCTATGACCAGCGGGCCCACATTCTCGCGGCCTACAATGCGGGCACCTCCCGGGTGGAGCGCTGGTTCAAACGCATTGGGGTCGAAGACCCCGAGGTCTTTGCCGAGCGGATCTCTTTCGTCGAGACCCGCGACTACGTCCGCATCATCCAGCGCAACGAAGACATCTATCGCGCGCTCTATGGGCCGCGGGTGACCCAGCGTGCAGAGATCGCCCGGCCGGGCACGTCGGCCGAGACCCCCGCAGCGAGAGAAAGTCCCCAAATGTGAGTCTGGCCGTGGAGGAGGCATAGTCTTAGTTTGAGACGGCCTCCTCACTGCCAAGGTTCATCCAGTTGCTCAACGCCGCTCAGCCGCTGGATCTGCTCGACCGCGTCGGCGAGGGCATCTTCGCCCTCGATTCCGATTGGCGGTTCTCCTATCTCAACCGGCCGGCGGAGCGGATCCTCGCTCGGCTGTCCGGCACCTCCTCCTCCGATCTCCTCGGCACCGTAATCTGGGATCGTCCCGCTCTCGCCGACTCCTCTCTGGGCCGCGCGCTGCACCGGGCTCACGCCGAGCAGGTAGCGATAGTGCACGAAGTGCTCGATAGCGGCGACAGGGGATCGGTGGAGGTCCGCGCCTACCCCTGTGACGATGGACTCACGGTACTCCTGCGAGAGAGCGCGCTTCAGGGTCACACCGCCCAGATCCTCGACGGGATGAGCGAGGCGTTCCTGGGCTGCGATCACGAGTGGCACATCACCCACGTGAATGAGCGAGCCGACCGATTTCTCCTGCGGCTCGGGTTCAGCCGGGCCCGGCTCCTCGGGTTGAATATCTGGCAGGCATTCCCCGGGCTTTCAGGCACCCGCATCCAGGCCGAAGCATTTCGAGCCCACGCCCAGGGAACCGAGATCGAGCTGGAGGAGCACTTCGAGGCTCTGGGTCGGAGCTTCCTCATCCGGATCGCCCCCACCTCCAGCGGCCTGGTCTGCTATGCCCGGGAGCTGAGGGAGATGACTCCTGCGGCGGAGAGTGCCCTCCAGGCGAGCGAGGAACGCTTCCGGAGCCTGGTGGAGTCGATCGATGACGTCGTCTTCCGCCTGGATCGGGATCAGCGCTGCGTGGACGCCTTCGGTCGCTGGCTCGAGCGGGAAGGCTTCACGCCCGCCAGTCTGATCGGGAAACGGATCGACGAGATCGTGGGCCCCGAAGCGGCTCACATTCACGAGGACGCGAATCGGAGAGCGTTGGCTGGCGGAACCATCACCTACGACTGGGTCCTTCGTTCCCACCGCGGCGTTCATCACATGCAAACAACACTTTCCCCGCTCCGGAGCTCGTCCGGTGTTGTGACCGGCATCGTCGGGGTGGGCCGCGACATCAGTGTCCGAGTCGAGGCAGGGCGGGAGCTGCAGCGGTGGGCCCGCATCTTCGAGCACGCGGGCTGGGGAGTGGCCATAGTCACCGCAGACGGACAGACCATCGAGAGCGTAAATCCAGCCTTCGCCCAGATGCACGGCTGGACCGTAGATGAGCTGCGGGACAAGCCTATGGCCGCTCTCTCCCCGCCTGGGCGCCGGGAGGAGTTCCACCGGAAGGACGCGGCACTCGGCGAGCCGGGTCACCGGATCTGGGAGACCGAGCGCCTGCGCCGGAACGGAGGGACCTTCCCCGCCTTGATCGACGCTACCGCGGTAAAGGATGGCGACGGCCAGGTGATCTGCTATGCGGTGAATGTGCAGGACCTCACCGAGCGGCGCCGCGCGGAGGAGCAGGTTCGTCAGGCCCAGAAGATGGAGGCGGTGGGCCGGTTGGCAGGTGGGGTAGCCCACGATTTCAACAACATGATGATGATCATCATGGGGTTCAGCGACTTCCTCCTGAGTACGCTCGAACGAGAAGATCCTCGATGGGCTGACGCCGACGAGATTCGGAAGGCGGCCGATCGGGCTACGCACCTGACCCGGCAGCTGCTCGGCTTTGGCCGCCAGCAGCTGGTTGCGCGTCACGTGCTCAGCCTCAATGAAGTGGTGTCCGGCCTGGAGCGGATGCTCCGTCCGCTGCTGGGCGAGGCCATTCGGCTGACCACACGACTCTCAGTGGGGCTGGGCGGTGTCGAGGCCGACTACGGTCAGCTGGAGCAGGTGGTCATGAACCTGGCACTGAACGCGCGTGATGCCATGCGGGTCGGGGGCCGGCTTACCATCGAGACCCTGGATGTCGATCTCCCGGAAGGCTACGCCTACCGTCACGTGGGGATCGACATCCCTGCCGGCCCCTACGTCATGCTCGTGGTCAGCGACACCGGCCACGGCATGACGCCGGAGGTAAAGGGGCGCCTGTTCGAGCCGTTTTTTACCACCAAGCCGACCACGCAGAATACCGGCCTCGGTCTGGCAACCGTTTACGGGATCGTGGTTCAGAGCGGCGGGTACATCTGGGTCGACAGCCAGCCAGAGAAGGGAACTGATTTCAAGATGTGTTTTCCCCGGGTGGAGGTAGAGGACGACGTCTCTCTTCCCGTCGTCCCTCTGCCCCAGCCTGCGCGTGGCTCCGAGACGATCCTGCTGGTGGAGGACGAGCCGGCGGTGCGCAACGTCGCCATCCGGGTCCTGACGAATCAGGGCTACTTCGTGCTGGCTGCCTCCAACGGCGAAGAGGCGCTGGCTCTCGCCGACAAGGTGGCAGGTGCCATTGACCTCATCCTGACCGACGTCGTCATGCCCGACATCGGTGGACCGGAGCTGGTGGCGCGCCTGGTCGAAAGGTGGCCAGGGGTAAGGGCCGTCTTTATGTCGGGATATGCGGAGGGAGATAAAGTTCGGGTCGGCCTCGAGGACGCGGCGACGTCATTCCTTCAAAAGCCCTTCTCCGCCGACAGCCTCATGCTCACAGTGCGCGAAGTACTGGATCAGGGTATCAGTCGTCCGTAGCACCGCACGCCGGGGGCGTTCGGGCTACTAATTCCTCCTTCTGGGCACGGCTGAGCCGCTTGATTGCGCACTCTCGCCGCAGCGCGCCGGATCGGTCCCTGGCAGGCTCCCAATACACCATGACGAGGGGGGTCCTGGAGCGAGTGTAAGAGCCGCCGCTTCCCGAGTTATGCTCTGCCAGCCGGCGCTCAGGGTCCGTCGTGACTCCGGTATACAGGCTGCCGTCGCGGCAGCGGGCGAGGTAGACGGTCCAGGTCATCGCGGAAGATAGGTAGGGGCGCACCCGATGTGCCCCTACCGCAGCCGCGGTCGCCCTCCCTATCTTCGGCTGGCCACCCTGGTGGCTACTTGCCCAAGCCCAGAGCCAATTGCGACAACGAGGTACGATGGATTCCAACGCTCCGTCGGGGCGGATTTCAATTCCGACGGTGCCGGACCGGCGGCGAGCTGGAAAGAACACCCTTCCCGACCAGCGAACCCTGCTCACCTGGCTCTTCGTGGGTCGGCTGGTCCTCGCTACCGGCGTTCTGCTCGGCGCCGCCCTGGTCTGGACCGAGCGCGCTCAGGAATCGTTCCTCGTCAGCGTGGCGGTGGTGTTCGCCCTGGTGTTTACCGCGTATGGGGTGGGCACGGTATTCTTACTGAACCGAAAGCCCGGAAACGCGTTCTTCCTGATCCAGGCGCTGGTGGACCTGGGTATGGTCACCACCGTCGTTCATTTCGCCGGCCAGCCGCAGTCGGCCTTCCCGGCACTGTATGTGCTCGTCGTGATCGCGTATGCCATGCTCATGCCGCCGGCATGGGTGGCGGTCACCGCCGTGCTCGCGTCGCTCCTGTATCTGGGCGATACCATCTGGACCCACGGCGTCGCCCTCGACACTGCCTCCTGGGCGCAGATCGTGGTTTACAACCTGCTGTTCGGGATCGTCGCGGTTCTGGGTTATCGGCTGCGCGAGGCGGGTATGGAGCAGGCCACCCTCGCCACCGAGCTCCAGCGAGTCCGGCTGGAGGCGGACGACATTCTTCGCAACATCAGGTCGGGTGTGCTCACCGTCGACGGGGTTGGAAGGCTGGCGTTCATCAATCCGACGGCGGAGCGGCTCCTCGACCTCGACGGTGAATCGCTGATCGGGTTCCCGGTGCTCGATCACCTCAAGACTCGCTCGTCCGAGCTATGGGCCGCGGCGGTAGCGGGCATCCGGAACGGCCGCAAGATCAGCCGCGGGGAAGGAATGGTGGTGCAGGGTGGGGGGCGTATGTTCCCCATTGGGCTGAGCACCACCACGTTCCGGCAGGAGGCCCAGGAGGCGCCATCCGTCACCGCCATATTTACCGACATCTCCGACCTCAAGGAGGTTCAGGAGCTGCACATGCGGGCGGAGCGGCTGGAAGCGGTGGCGGAGCTCAGCGCCTCGCTGGCCCACGAGATTCGTAATCCACTGGCATCGATCCGGAGCTCAGTGGAGCAGCTGGCGCGGTCCAAGCACGCGGACGAGGATGAGCGATTCCTGGCCGCCCTCATCGTGCGGGAAAGCGACCGGCTGAGCCGGCTCCTGAGCGAGTTCCTCGACTTCGCGCGGGTCCGGGCAACCCAGTTCGCGCCGCTGGACGTCCACGCGGTGATAGTGGCCGTGGTGCGGCTGATCCGTGCCCACCCGGATTGCCGGCCGGACGCGGCGATCACGGTCGAGGGAGGGCACACGGTCCTCGAGGGCGATGAAGATCTGGTGCACCGGGTGATCGCCAATCTGGTACTCAATGCAGTCCAGGCCGCCCGGGGCCCGATCAAGATTACGGTGTCCGTGGCCGCTGTTCAGGCCTCCGACATCCCGCACGGAACCAATCTGGAGCACGCGGTGCGGCTGCAGGTCAAGGACAACGGGCCTGGCATCCCGGAAGAGGTCCGGGAGCGGCTGTTCCAACCGTTCGTGTCCGGCCGCTCCGGCGGCAGCGGGCTCGGACTTGCCATCGTTCAGCGCGCCGTCGAGGCGCACCGGGGTCTGGTCCTGGTCGATTCGGGGCCCGGAGCCGGTACGACATTCACTATTTTCCTGCCTGCCAAGATGGTCGCGGAGGACGCTGCATGACTCAGAAGCCGTCGCTGCTGGTCGTGGACGACGAGTCGGGAATCCTGGATACTCTGAGGATCCTGCTCCGTAACGAGGGGTTCGAGGTCACCACCGCTCAGGGTGGGAAGGCTGGACTGGAGCAGATCCGGACGGGGACTCACGACATCATTCTCTCCGACGTCCGCATGCCGCAGGTCTCCGGTCTCGATATCCTGACCGCTGCCCGGGAACAGGACCCCATGACGCCGGTGATTCTCATGACCGCCCAGGCCTCGCTCCAGAGCGCCATCAGCGCGGTCAACTCCGGCGCCTTCTACTATATCCAGAAGCCGTTCTCCAACGACGAGCTGGTCGCCATTCTGCGGCGGGCCTGCGAGTACCGCGCGGTCAAGGTCGAGAATACCCAGCTGAAGCAGGAGATCCGCCGGCGGGAAAAGCCGGTCATCGCGCGCCCCATCGGTAAGTCCAAGCGGTTCATGGACGTGCTGAAGCTGGCCGAGCACGTGGCCCCCACCGACTCCACCGTGCTGATTCAGGGCGAGAGCGGCACCGGCAAAGAGGTTATTGCCCGCTACATTCACAACCTCTCCAGCCGGAACGACGGGCCCTTCCTGTCGATCAACTGCGGGGCCCTGCCCGAGAACCTGTTGGAAAGCGAGCTGTTCGGCCACGTGAAGGGCTCTTTCACCGGTGCGGTGCGCGACAAGCAAGGGCTGTTTGCCGCGGCCCGGGGCGGCAGCTTCTTTCTGGACGAGGTAGGGGAGATGCCCCCCTCCCTTCAGGTCAAGCTGCTGCGCGTGCTCCAGGAGCGCGAGGCCATTCCGGTCGGCGCCACCGAAGCGATCCCGGTTGACGTCCGGATCATCGCGGCCACCAACCGCGAGCTGGAGGAGGAGATCCGGCGGGGCAACTTCCGGTCCGACCTCTTCTACCGGCTCAACGTCATCGCCATCAACCTGCCGCCCCTGCGGGAGCGGCGGGATGACCTGCTGCTCCTGATCGAGGCGCTGTTACAGAACCTGGCTACCGAGACCGGGACCGACCCCAAGGCCCTGGCGGCGGAAGCGCTGGATGCGGTTATGGTCTATGAGTGGCCGGGAAACGTGCGCGAGCTCGACAACGCCCTGGAGCACGCCGTAGTGCTGACCCGGGGGAACCTGATCGAGGCCACCCATCTCCCGGAGCGGATCACCAAGCGGAGGAAGGAGCCGCTGGTGGCGGAGCGCTCCTACCTGAATCCCACGCTGGAGGTGATCGAGCGGGCCTACATCATGTGGGTGCTGCAGGCAGAGGGCGGGAACAAGACCCGCGCCGCCGAAGTACTCGGGATCGACCCATCGACCCTGTACCGGAAGCTCAGTCGGTATGAAGAGCAAGTGGAGGTAAAGGTCTAACGCTGGAACTGCAGTACGGTTAGCTCACTACCAGCCCCGTCCTGGCGCAGCCGCGCAACGGCGACGTGAGGCGGCCCTATGATCCCATCGCCCGACTGTGCCTCCGACCACTAAAGCCTTCGGATTGATCCACCCAGGCCGGTCCGGCCCCCGAAACCGCCGGACGCGGCTTCTCAAGAAATAGAAGCCGTGTGGCGGCAGAATGGTTGTGCTCACTGCTGCGGGAGGCAGCAGGTTGACGCGCGTGACCCGCGTTGAGCACGGTCTTGCAAAATCCGCCTTGTCCCACCGGGAAAACGTCTGCATCTGTTGATGCAACCGATTGCTAAGCTATTGTATTGCCTCTACTTGAGAATGGGGCTTGGGAGGTGGCATATGTGTTGCCTTACCGGTGCCCAGTTACACCGCGTCTCGCACCACTGTCCCGATAGCCGCGCCACTTAACCGGAGGAAGTATGAGCAACCGTAAGGGCTTTACCCTGATCGAGCTTTTGATCGTGGTCGTGATCATCGGCATCTTGGCCGCGATTGCGATTCCGAAGTTCGCCAACACGAAGGAAAAGGCTGTTTTGGCGAGCATGAAGTCCGACCTGCGCAACATGGTTACCGCCCAGGAAGGCTTCTTCTCGGACAACCAGGACTACGCCGGTCTCTATGGCGCTGCCCAGGTCAACGGCACCGGTGGTGCAGGTACCGTTGCCTTCGGTCCGTCGACCAACAACACGCTCACGTTCAGCAACGTGACCGCGGCTGGTTGGGCGGCTGTGGCCACCAACACGACTCTGCAGGGCGCAATCCAGACCTGCGGTGTGTTCGTAGGCGCGGCCGCAGCTCCGAACGCGGCAGTGACCAACGAGGGCGCGCCGGCCTGCTACTAAGCAGCAGCTGGTAGTAGCAAGGGGGGCGGTGCCCGACAGGTGGCCGCCCCTTTTGCCTACCAGGTCCCCGGGAGTAACGAAATTGCAATTCACCCTGAGAACGGCAGCTGGGAGCACAGCCATGCGGAACAGGCGGGGTTTCACCCTAATTGAACTGTTGATCGTGGTTGTCATTATCGGCATCCTGGCCGTGATCGCCATTCCCAAGTTCGCCAACACCAAGGGAAAGGCCGTTGTCAGCGCAATGCGTTCCGATCTCAGGAATCTCGCTGGCGCCCAGGAGTCATACTGGGTGGAGAATCAGGCCTATTACAACGGCCCCGTTCCCGACCCCGCACTGCAGTACCAACCGACGCGGGGTATAGCGATCACCGTCGTGAGCGGCACTGCTTCGGGCTGGTCGGCCTCGGCGGCCGCCCCCGGGCTCTCACCGCAGACCTGCGTCATCTTCTACGGCGCAGCTCCTGCGATTCCTCCGGCCACAACCGATGGTGCAGTGGCCTGCAGCTAAGCGGATGGCGAAGAACTTGCTTGGCGTTTAGCGCAAGGCAGTGCAGCGGCAGCACTCGACGAGATCGTATCGGGACCCGCTGAGCTCCTGAAAGGTCCGCATCCACTCGGCAAACTCGGCACTTAGAGCGAGCCGCTGGCCTGAATGGCGTGGACCGCGAGGAGCTGCAGCCGCCGTGAACCCCCCGGCGGATCGTGCGAAAGGTCATGGATTCTGCCCGGCTGGGCGCAACCGGCCGAACGGTGTGACAAGGGTGGTGTCGTGTTCCAGGTGCTCTCTACCAAACTCGGGTGAACTGATGCGGCTGCTGATTGTTGAGAATGACGCCGATGTCAGGCAATCGCTCGCGCTGCTGCTCGGAGAGTCCGGCTACGTCGCCGAAACCGAGCCCGACGCCGCGCGCGCCCTGTCGCGTGCAGCGACCGAGCCCTTCGAGATGATCCTCTGCGGCGTCAAGCTGCAGGGGATGGACGGGCTCAGCTTCCTCCGCCGGCTGCGGGCCGAGGGCGGCAGCGCGGTCATGATCATGCTGTGTGGCCCGGGAACCGAGGACGCTGCACTCGCCGCGGTCAGAGAAGGCGCGTACGACTACATCCAGCAGCCGTTCAAGGCCGGCGAAGTAGTGATGACGGTTCGGAAGGCCGAGGAGCGGGAGCGCCTCCGCCGTGAAGTCGAAGCCCTGCGCTCGAATGTCGGTATCGGCGCGGTCCAGGATCTGGTAGTCTCCCAGAGCCCCGCCATGCGGGATGTTCTGGAGCTGGCATCGCGCGTGGCCCGACACAACACGCCCGTCTTGATCACGGGCGAGAGCGGCACCGGCAAAGAGGTTATTGCCCGGGCCATTCACCGCATGAGCCCCCGGAACGAGCGCAGCTTCACCGCTGTCAACTGCGGCGCCATTCCGGAGCAGCTGCTGGAGTCCGAGCTCTTTGGTCACACCAAGGGTGCTTTCCCCGGAGCCACTACCGACCACGCCGGTCTGTTCGAGCTGGCCGACGGCGGTACGCTCTTTCTCGACGAAGTCGCCGATGTATCGTCTGCACTTCAGTCCAAGATCCTCCGGGTGCTGGAGGAGGGCCAGGTTCGCCGTCTCGGCGGACGCGATTCACGCAAGATCGATGTCCGGGTACTTGCCGCCACCGGCCGCCCGGTTGAACAGGCCGTGGAACGCGGCGAATTCCGCTCCGACCTGTACTATCGGCTGAACGTGGTCCGTTTAAATCTCCCGCCGCTTCGGGAGCGTCCCGAGGACATTCCCGAGCTGCTCACCCACTTCGCCAGACAGATGGCCCAGCGGCTCGGCCATCCGGTGAGCATTACTCCGGCGGCGCTTGCGGCCCTCACTCACCACAGCTGGCCGGGAAACGTGCGCGAGCTGCGCAATGTCCTGGAACGGGCCGCGGTGCTGGGCGTCGGCGGGCCACTCGACTCCAAGGACTTCGCGCTCACCAACGGGAGCGGCGCGGGCCACAACGGAACGGCGAACGGCTCGCTCGATCTTCGGGCACAGGTGGAGGCCGTAGAGCGGGAGGTCATCCAGCGCGCGCTGCAGACTTCCAAGGGCAACCGCAGGCAGGCCGCCAATCTGCTCGGCATCAGTCTGCGCACGCTGTTCTACAAGCTGCGGCGGCTGCCGGCTCACTAGCGTCATTGCGAGGGCGCCCTTCGGCTGCGCTCTGCGGCCCCTCGTGCTGACTCCCCCAAAACATTCGATGCGTTCGGCGCGGAACGGGTACCTGGTTCCGCGGTAGACGACCCCACCTTCTCATTTTCGGTGGAGGGGTCGACCATGAGATGTCGCCGGCTCGGGTTCACGCTCATCGAGGTTCTGGTAGCCATACTCGTGCTGAGCGTGGGCATTATCCCGCTCGTCGGCACCTCGGCCGGGGTCACGCGCATGATCGGCCGTGGCAGGATGGAGACGCTCGCTGCGCAGGCTGCCTCGAGCCGGATGGAGGTCCTGCGGCTGGCCGCAGAGGCGACCTCGCCGCGATGCTCCGATCCAGCGTTCGCCTCTGGAGGCCCGGTCACCTCCGGTGGCATGACTGAATCCTGGCTGGTTCCACCGGCCGGCACGCTCCGCCAGATCAGGGTCAGCGTCACCTATTCGACCGTCCGTGGCCCTCGTGCGGCTGTGCTCGAGACGGCGCTGATATGCTGACTCGGTCGCACGGCGGCTTCACACTGGCCGAAATCATGATTGCGCTGGCCCTCACGCTGGTGGTCGCCGGCACGCTCTACAGCCTCCTCATCAGCACCCAGCGAACCACGAGGGCACAATCGCGACGGGTGGAGCTGCAGTCCAACCTGCGGGCCGGGTCCCTGATCGTGCTCAGTGAGCTGCGCGAGCTCGCCGGAGTCCCGGGAGGAAGCGCGATACAGAACGACATCCTGGTCGCCCGGTCCACTGCGCTGGTCTATCGCGCCATGCGGGGGCTCGGGTTCGTCTGCGACGTCTCCGGTGCCACGGCCATCCGGATAGCCCGAAGCACATTCAGCGGGCACCGAGATCCTCAGGCTGGCAGGGACGAAGCGCTCGTCTTCGTCGCGGGCGCCGGAGCCGACGGATCCGAGGACCGCTGGCTGGCCACGGGGATCTCGAGCGTCGCAACCAGCGCTTCGTGTCCCGGATCGGCAGGCCCCGGAATCACGCTGACGGTGCCTTCCAGCGGATTAACGGCTGGCCTCGAGGCCGGTACTCCGGTTCGCATCACGGAGGTCATGGAACTCCGCCTCTACGAATCCGAGGGCAGGTCCTGGCTGGGAGCGCGCTCGGTGAGCAGCGGGGAAGCAATCCAGCCACTGGTCGGGCCGCTGACGACGGGGAGCGGTTTCCGGCTCGAGTATCTGGACGCGGCCGGAACCCCGGTCGCCGATCCCACGGGCATCAGGAGCATCCGGATTGCGCTGCGAGGATCGGCGGAGGGCGGCGGCTGGGGAAACGGCGCTCCCGTGGAAGAGGAGCTCAGGGCCCAGGTGATGCTTCGAAACGCGGTCCGGCCGTGAGTGGATCGTATCGGGGCAGTGGAACTGGGCGCAATGAGCGAGGCATCGCACTGATCATCGCGGTGTTTTCCCTTGCCGTCATCGGAGCGCTGATCGGCGGCATCTTCTTCGCCGCACGGCTGGAGCAGCAGAGTGGGCGGAACGTTGTA
>JALYPB010000160.1 GCA_030856585.1 Gemmatimonadota bacterium
GTGTCATCCTGAGCGAAGCGGATCGGCCGGGTCTCGCCCCCCCCCGCCCGGCGGCAGAGTGGGCTCTCCGGAGCGCACGTCAGTGAGCGGCTTATTCTCTTGGGATCCTCGTGTCAGAGCGAACGAAGGCGCCGGAGGGAGCCCCCGAGACCTGCGACAAGCACCGATCCTGCACTACTCTAGGGTAGCAACTTCCTCCGCAACGCCAACTTCGCCGCCAAGTCGATCGCCGCCCTCATGCTCGACGGATCCGCTCGTCCAGTGCCCGCGATGTCGAGCGCGGTCCCGTGATCCGGCGACGTCCGCGGAAACGGCAGACCCAGCGTCACATTCACCGCACGGCCGAACGCCGCCACCTTGATCGCGGTCATCCCCACATCGTGATAGGGCGCGAGCACCGCATCGAACTCACCCCGCATCGCCCGCACAAATACGGTATCGGCCGGCAGCGGACCGGCGGCCCCGAGCGTTTCGGCCGCCGGCCGCAACACCCGCTCTTCCTCATCGCCAAAGAGCCCTGACTCACCCGCGTGTGGATTCACCGCGCACACAGCCAGGCGCGGCCGCTCGATACCCCACCAGCTCTGCAGCGCCTGGCTCACGGTTCGGCCGGTGCGCACTACCCGCTCAACGGTGAGCAGCGCCGGCACATCCCGGAAGGGCACATGAGTCGTGACCAGTACTACCCGAAGGGGTAGGCTTGCGGGATCGTCGGTGGTGTGCTCCGCGGCGAGCATCATGGCCACGTCGACGTCGCCGGCGAGGTGGGCCAGCCATTCGGTGTGACCGGGATAGGGGAAGCCTGCGAGATGAAGCGCGTGCTTGTGGGCGGGAGCAGTAACGATGGCATCGACCTCGCCGGCGAGGGCGAGCTTGACCGCCGCTTCGACCGAGTGGCCGGCGATGCGGCCGGCGCGGATCAACCGCTTGCGGTCGGGGTCCGAGTTTCCGCTGCCCAGTCCCCACGCACCGACGGAGACTTTGCGCTGAGCGGCTATTCCGGCGATCTGGTCTTCGGCGCCAACGATGGTGATCTCGGCTTCGAGCGGCTGAGCCAGCGCGCGGGCCGCGATCTCGGGTCCGATCCCGCGCGGGTCTCCCAGCGTGATGGCGAGCCTAGGAGCGGATCTCGACGTAGGTCGCCTTTCGCAGCCGGTCGAGATAGCGGCGGATGGCAAGCTGCTGCCCCAACTGCTCGCGGATGCGATCGCGGACGTCCTCGTACTTGACGTCGCCCTCGGGCCGGCGGCCGGTGACCTGGAGCACGACAAACTGGTCGCGGCCGCTCGCGGGCAGCGTGAACACCGGCACCACGGTTCCAGAGTCCGCCGCACCGATCACCTTGGCGTAATTCTCCGGCAGCTTCGTGATCGGCACCGCTTCCGCATTGCGCTCGGCTGACGGGTCATGATAGAGTCGTTGAAGCGAATCGAAGGGTGCGCCGGCCGCCAGCGCCTTCTGCACTGCCTCTGCCCGATTCCGCGCGCTGTCCACGTGGGCCGAGTCGATCTGGGGCATCAGCAGAATGTGCCGGGCCTGCACCTCGGCCGGCTGTACGCGCTCGACCTGGATGATGTGATACCCGAAGGGCGACTCCACCGGGTCGGACACGACGCCGGGCTTGAGCCCGAACGCGACCCGCTCGAACTCCGGCACCATGACCCCCCGCCGAAACCAGTTGAGCGAGCCACCCTGCTCCTTCGATCCCGGATCCTGGGAGAACCGCCGCGCCGCGGTGGCGAAGTCTGCCCCCTTCCGAAGCTCGAGCACGATCGAATCGGCTTGCGCCTTCGTGCGTGACTTGGCCTCGGGCGACGGCTTCGGGGAGACGACGATCTGCCGGAACGAAAGCGTGGCCGGGCGAGTCCCCAGGCTGGCCCGCTGCTCGTCGAAGAACTGCTTCATCTCCTTCTCCGTCGGCGAGACCGCCTTCAGCTTGCCCTCGCCACGAAGCTTCTCGACCAGCCGGTTCTGGAATGCGGCCCGCCGCTGCTGGTCGCTCAGCCAGCGGCGATACTCCTCCGGTGTCTGAAACCCGGCCTTCTGGAGCTCGGCCCGGTAATCCACTTCCGACGTGAAGTTGCCGCGCACCTTCTTCACCTGTTCTTCAACTCCGCTGGCGATCTCCTCGTCGGTCACCGTGATGGCGGTGTCTCGCTGGGCCTGCTGCACCAGCAGCTCCTCGTCGATGATCGACCCCACAATCTGCTCCCGGATGGCTGCAAGGCCTTCGGGATTGGTCGGCAGCTTGGCGCCCTGGGACTCGCGGGAGAACATCTCCTCCTCGACCTGCGACGCGAGCACGGGGCGATTTCCCACGATGGCCAGCACCCGGTCCACGGTGAAGCTGGTATCGTGCGCCGGGGCGACCATCGCCTCGCTGCGGGGCGGCGCGCTGGAGGTGTCGGCGCTTACCGAATCAGGTGCGAGAGAATCGATTGCAGCCGAGGTGGTATCCTGCGCCGCGACCGCCCCCTGTACCCACAGCAGCAGTGCGAGTACGAGGGTCAGCCGGGTACTGCAACGTCGTATCATCAGTTGCCTGGGTTTGCGGGCGCGCTGTCAGCCGGGGCGCGCGGAGCCGGAGCCCGCTTCGGGGCCGGGGCCTTGGCGCGGTTGGTGTCGGGCCCAAGTCCTGGAACCGGCGGCCCACCCGGGGCGGGCTGCATCGGCCCGGTGCCCTGACGTGCCGAGTCGGCCTTGACGCTTTCGGCCTGGGCGAGCTCGATGGCGCGGTTGATACCACCATCGTGGACCTTGTAGGTGGAACGTTCGCGCAGCAGCGTGGCAAGCGCGGACGGCAGGGGACGGAGCCGGGTCTTGCCTCCCACCAGCCGGTCGAAATACTCCTCCAGCTTGAGCGCGGCAACCTTCCCGCGATCCGCGACAGCCACGCTCGAGTCGCCCAGGGTCGAGTCATCGAGACCCATCTCGGCGCGGAGCGTATCGATCTGGCTCCGGTAGCGGGCCTGGAGCCCCTGCCACTCCTCCGGCGTGATGCTGATCTTGGCCGAGTCCGCCTGTTCCAGCAGCAGCACGTTCTGGGTTAGAATCTTGGCGAACTGAGTGAGCATGCTGTCGTTGGCCTGCTTCAGCTGCGCGATGTATTGCGGCGGCAGGGCCTGGAGCCAGCGCATGAACTCGCCGACGGTGAGCTCGCCACCCTGGAAGCTGACCAGCGTCTTATTGGACCGACGGGCGGCATCGGGATTCTCGCCCGCCTCGCGCATGGCAGCAGCCGCACCGCGCGCCACCTTGATCTTCCTGGTCAGCGCCAGGCTGTCCATATAGAGAGAGTCCAGCCGGGTTCCGGCGCTCTCGGTCAGGTATGAATTGAGCCGCTCGCGGGCTCCGCTCTGGTCGGGGCGTTTAATGATGTGGTAGCCGAACGGCGTTTCCACGACGCCGCTCAACCCGCCTGGCGCGAGCGTCCAGCCTGCGCTGTCGAAGGCAGTGACGAACTTGCCTTTGGGGCTGGCGGGCAGGAATCCACGCTCCATACGGCTACCGGGATCTTCCGAGAGCTCCGACGCGAGCGTGCTGAAGTCGGCTCCGCGCTTGAGCCGGCCCAGGGTTCCCGTGGCCTTCTTCCGCGCAACGTTTCGCACCTCGGGCACGGCGTTGGGTGGCACCCGAAAGAGGATGTGCTGGAGGACGCGAACCTGATCGGCCTTGTACACGCTGTCGGCCGCGCCGGGCCCAACATTCGACCGCCGGGCCATCAGCGTATCATGCCAATGGCTGCCCTTCAGCTCAGCCATTTCCGGCCAGACCACTTGGGCGATCCCCGCGGAGTCGAACGGCAACTTGCCATTGGCGGCCGCCTCGGCGAAGAGGGCGTAGTCGATCCAGACGTTGGAGATGAAGTTTCCGGTCTCGTGGGAAGGCTTGACGCCCTTTGCGCTGCCGAGCACCTGAGCCAGCCGTTCCGAGGTCAGCTTCTGGCTGCCGGCCTCGGCGGCCACATCGGCGTGGGCGGAGAAGAGATTCCTGAAGCTGTCGCAAGCAGATGTGAACAGCACGGGGATCAACACCCCAAGGGCCAGTCCGATACGTCGCATTTAATCTCCAATCGTGAAGAACGCTATGGGCTTGACCAACGGCCAATAGCCCATAGCCCAGCAATCACAAAGCTTTACGTAGTGCCCTCACCAACGCCGGAACAATCGGCTCGCCGCCCAGACGCACCAGGCGCAGCGAGAGCGGTACCGTGCGCCTGACCTCCGCGGCCAGCTGCACGTCATCGAGGGCCGAGGTGAGCCCGGCGAGCTTGGGCTGGGTCCCAGCTCGGAAGGTGAGGCGCGCCTCGTCTCCCCGTACCAGCACGTTCTGAAGCCCGAGTGCCGCCCCCATGACCCGGAGCCGCGCCATGTCCAGCAGCATTTCGGCCGCGTCCGGCACGGGCCCGAAGCGCTCACGCAGTTCGTCTCGCAGCCCATCAATTTCGCCGGACTCGGCGGCTCGCGCCAGTCGCCGGTAGAGATCCAGCTTGACGTCGTCATCCGGGATGTACCCGTCGGGCAGATGGGCCGACCGGTCCAGCACCACGTCGGGAGGGGCCGGCTGCTCGATGGTCCCCTGGCCCCGGAGGGCCCGAACCGTCTCCTCCAGCCACCGCATGTAGAGGTCGAAGCCCACCGCCTGCGCGTGCCCCGACTGCTCGGCACCCAGCAGGTTCCCGGCCCCGCGGAGCTCGAGATCCTTGAGGGCAATGCGATATCCCGCTCCCAGATCGGTATGATGCTCGAGCACCTTCAGCCGTTCCTCGGCGTCGGCGTCAATCGTGTCGGGAACCAGGAGATAGCAGTAGGCCCGGCGGTGGCTCCGGCCCACCCGGCCCCGGAGCTGATAGAGCTGAGCCAAGCCAAAGCGGTGGGCGTCGTGCACCACCATCGTATTGGCATTGGGAACATCGAGTCCCGATTCCACGATCATGGTGGAGACCAGGATGTCTACTTCCCCGGCCACAAACCGGCGCATGACCTCCTCCAGGTCTTCCGCCGACATCTGTCCGTGGGCGACTCCGACCCGTGCCCTGGGAGCGAGCGACTGCACCTTGGCGGCCACGGTGTCGATGGTCTCGATCCGGTTGTGGACGGCGAAGACCTGGCCACCGCGGTCTATCTCCCGGGCAAACGCCTCCTCCAGCAGCGGATCATCCCACGGCTCGACGAAGGTCAGGATGGGAGATCGGTCCCGCGGGGGCGTCTCGATCAGGGTGAGGTCCCGAAGTCCGGCCAGGGAGAGATGGAGCGTGCGCGGAATTGGCGTGGCGGTGAGCGTCAGCACGTCCACCGAAAGCCGGAGCGCCTTGAGGCGCTCCTTGTGCTTCACGCCGAAGCGATGCTCCTCGTCTACGACCAGGAGGCCGAGATCCTTGAAGGCCACATCCTTGGATAACAAGCGGTGGGTGCCGATCACCACATCGGTCTCGCCCGACGCGAGCCGCGCCAGGGCAGCCTTCTGCTCCTTGGCAGTTCTGAACCGCGAGAGCACCTCGATCTTCACCGGGAAATCGGCCAACCGCTCGGTGAAGGTGCGACCGTGCTGCTCGGCCAGAATGGTGGTGGGCACCAGCACGGCCACCTGCTTGCCCCCCTGCACCGCCTTGAACGCCGCCCGCACCGCGATCTCGGTCTTGCCGTAGCCCACGTCGCCCACCAGCAGCCGGTCCATGGGCCGGGGCTGTTCCATGTCGCGCTTGAGCTCCTCCGTTGCCTTGCGCTGGTCGGGAGTGTCCTCGTACAGAAAGCTGGACTCGAGCTCGCGTTGCCACTTCGTGTCCGGCGGGAAGGCGTATCCGCCGGTGACCTTGCGACGGGCGTAGAGGTCCAGCAGCTCGGCGGCCATCTGCTTGATGGCCTGGCGGGTCTTTTCCCGTACCCGCTGCCAGCTGGTGCCGCCAAGGCGATGGATCCGGGGCGGGGGGCGGTCGCCGTCTTCGCCTGCGGACCGGTATCGCTCCAGTTGATCGAGGCGGTACAGCGGCACGTTGAGCCGGTCGCCACCCTCGTACTCGACGATCGCCACTTCAAGGGTGGACTCACCCACCGTGATGGTCTGGATCCCGCGGTACACCCCGATGCCGTGCTCGAGATGGACGACGTAATCGCCGAGGGTCAGGGCGCCGGTGGCCGCGGAAGGAGCCGCCTGGCGGTAGCGCCGCGGCCGGCGGAGCCGGCGGGCGCGGCGGAAGATCTCGTGGTCGGTGAGCACCCGGAGCGAGGGCAGCACGAATCCGCCGTCCAGGGCGCCGATCGCCAAGGTCGCGCCGGTGCGGAACCGGGCACCGTCCTCCAGCAGCTCATCCATGCGCTCCAGCTGGCCTTCATTGTCGCACAGGATCAGACTGGGAGGACTCGACCCAAGCAGCGCGCGAAGCCGGTTGAGGTCCCGGTCGATCCGCTCGGGCGGAAAGAATCCGAACTGGAGGTCGGGCTCATCGTCCCGCAGCATCAGCCGGGGGAAGGCTTCGATGTGCGCGCGCCAGGCGTCCGGTCCCTCGAAGATGGCATCGCGACTGGGCACCTGCTCGCCCAGCCGGCGGGCGACATCGAGATGGTGCTCGGCTTCGTTCCATGCCCGCGTCACCTCGTCGAGGTCCGGCCCGAAGGCCTCTTCGATGACGATGGTGTCGGAGGGAAGGAGCTCGAGGAGAGTGCGGCGGGAAGGCGGTAAGGCGGTAGGGCGGGAGTCGGCTTCCTCCCGGATCGCCTCGGTATTGATGGGCAATACCGTTACCTCGCTCAGCTCCTGGAGCGAGCGCTGGGTGGTCAGGTCGAACCCGCGCAACGACGAGATATCGTCTCCCCACCACTCCAGCCGAGCGGGCGCCGCCATGCCAAAGCCGTACACGTCCAGAATGCCGCCGCGAACGCTGAACTCGGCCACCTCGGTGACGGTGGGCACCCGTTGGTACCCCATCGTCTCCAGCAGGCGCGCCACCTCCAACGGCGGCCGCCTCTCCCCGACGGCCAGCGTGAGACGCAGACGGTCGAGTGCCGCCGGCAGCAGGGTTCGCTCGGCGGTTGCGCGTGCGGTGGTCACCAGCACCCGCAGGCGTCCCTGGAGCAATGCCTGAATGGCCTCGGCCCGCTCACCCGCGATCTCGTAGTGGGGCTCGTCCTCACCGAGAGCCTCACGCTGGGGGTAGAGGGCAGTGACCTCGTCGGTGAGATGGCTCAGGTCGGTCAGCCACCGCTCGGCGTCGGCCGGCGTAGGGGCGACAATGGTGAGCAGCCGTTGAGGAAACGTTTGTACCAGCCAGGCGGCGAGCACCGCTCCGCTGGATCCCGGCAGTCCGCCCAGCCGAAGCACCTGACCCCGGCCCGGAAGGCGTTCCGACAGGTCGCGCACAGCGGGCACGGACCGGAAGGCATCCAACACCGGCTTTAGTGTCATGGCCGGCGCCTCCACGCGCTGGCCAGGCCGACTTCGGCCAGACCCGCTATAAGTGCCAGCCACAGCAATGGGCCGCGGAGATCTCCGCGGGAGGCCGCGGAAAACGCGCCCTCGGCCGCGTCCTGGAGCGCAACCACTCGCGCTCCTTTCCAGAGCTCTCGCGCCTGGCCGTCGCTGGCCCGGGCCAGCCGCGACTCGCGCGGGTCGGGATTCACGCTGATTGCCCCGACGGTGTCGCGGCCCGAGCGCAGGTAGTAGACCCCCACCTCCGGTGGCTGGAACAGCCCGCCACCCTCTACCCGCCACTCCTGGTCGCCCCGCCGCACCTCGGTGACCACGTCCGGCAGCGGCACCGGATCTCCTGGCGAGCCCTCTTCCAGCGCGGCCTCACCGCGGGCCAGACGGTTGAGCAACACATCGACGAACGGCATGAACCCGGCCGACACCGGAAGGTCGGTCCACGCCGGATCGAGCCGGCTGCCGAGGAGGATTACGCTGCCGCCCCGAACGATCCAGGGAGCGCCGTTCACACTGGCGAGTACGCCGGTGCGGCCGCTGGTGGTCGACTGAAGGGAGTATCGCCGCACCACCCGCTGGCGGCCTACGACGGCACCGCTGTCGCTGGAGGTCACATCGTTCACCAGATTTCCGTAGCTCCACCCAACTCCACGCGCCGCCAGCGCACGATTCAGAGCGCCTAGCGCGGCGGGGTCTTCAGGCGGCTGCACCACCGAGGCCCGGGGGCCCAGGCGCCCCAGGGTTACCTCATGACCCGGACGGATCCGGCCATTCGCGGCCAGCACCTCGCAGGCTGCGGCCACGAAGCGGCTGGTCGAGTCCCAGCTCACCCGGGCCACGGGCGCCACACGCACGGCTGCTACCCGCTGGTCATCCAGCCGGAACTCATCCGGATCCAGACCGGCCGTCAGCGTCCACCAGCCGGCCGGCACGCCGGGCAGCGAGAGCGCCGCGGTGCCGCCCACGCGTGCCAGTGCTTGCCGAGGGGGGCGCTCACCCAAGCGGGCGGTGAGAGGGACTGATTCACCCGAGTCGCCTACCAGCACCACCGAGACCCGCCCGCCATCGGATGACCACGGCTGAGTCCCGGTCTCGAGCTGCCCGATGCCGGTGTTTGGCGGGGGAGCCTTGTCGGGGCGGCCGACCAGGACCGGCACCACGGGATTAGCGGCGGAGAGAGCGCTGGCCTGGAGATCGGTCAGGACGACGAGCTCGCCGGGCCGGGGCTCCGACTGGAGAACTTCTCCCGCCAGCGCGATGGCGGCTCCCAGTTCGAGCCGCCGCGGAGACACGGTGAGATTTCCCAGGAGCTCACTCAAGGCCACCCGGTCGCCGCGGCGGGGAACTCCGTCCGCGGCGATCAGCCAGAGCGCGTCCTCCGGAGTAGACCGCGCCAGCACCTGTTTCCCCGCCGCTACCAGCTGTGCCAACTGGGGAGACCCGCCCGCCGTGGTGCCGCTGCTCGGCGAGTTGTCGACGATCAGCACCAGCGCACTGGGCGAATGACCGGGCACACCGTCCAACGGAGCTGTGGGGCCGGCAGCCGCCAGCACCAGCGTTGCCACCAGCAGCGTTCGCAGGAGCAGCAGCAGCCAGTTCTGCAGCTTGAGCCGCCGGTTGTGCTCCCGGGTGGTGCTGACCAGATAGCGGACAGCAGGAAAGACCACGGTGGGTGGCTCACGCCGTGCCAGCAGGTGCAGGAGAATCGGGATGGCGGCCGCGGCGAGCCCGGCCAACATCCACGGGTGGAGAAAGCCGATCATGCCGAGCGTGAAGGGGGCGTCAAAGCCTCGCGCAATACAATTCCGAAGGGAGTGTCAGTCGTAACTCGATGATAGGCGATTCCATGCCGGCGACACGCCAGGCGCCACTCGCTGATCACACCGCGCACGGTGTCCCGATAGGCGCCGGCCCAGTCGCGGGGCCGGAGGACAACCGCGCTCCGCGACTCCGGATCTTCGAAGCGCGCCTCGGTGGGGCCGCCGAGGCTGACCTCGGCCGGGTCCATGATATGCAGCACCAGCACCTGGTGCCCTCGATGCCTCAGGAAGCGGAGCGCCTTGAGTGCCAGGACCCGGTCGAGCAGCAGGTCGGACACGAAGACCACGAGTCCTCGCCGCCGGAGCTGCCCGACCACACGCCTGAGTGCGGGCTCAGCCGCGGTGCCCTGCCCCGCCTCCAATCCGGCCAGCGTTCCCAGAAGCTGATGCCAGTGGCTCAGGCGCGCGCGAGGCGGGGTAACGGAGCGAACGTCGTCGTCGAAGGTGATGAGCCCGGTGGCATCCCGCTGGCGGATCAGCACCAGGGCGAGAGCGGCGATCAGACGTTGCGCGTAAGCCAGCTTGGGGAGCACGGTGGCGGGGGAGCCGGTCCAGGCCATCGAGCGGCTGGTATCGAAAACGATCACTGCGCGGAGATTGGTCTCCTCCTCGAACTGCTTCACGTACAGGCGGTCGTTCCGGCCGAGAATCTTCCAGTCAACGTAGCGCAGCTCATCGCCCGGCTGATACATCCGGTGCTCGGCAAATTCAACCGAGAACCCGCGTCTGGGCGACCGATGCAGCCCGCTGAGGAAGCCCTCGACCACACCTTCGGTGATGAGCTCGAGGCCTCCCAGCTTCGAGACCTCCAGAGGGTCGAGCAGGTCCAGCCGCGAACGACCGGATGGCAAGTCAGAACGGTTCATGCCCCGCGCAACGTATCCGTACGCCACGGTCCAAGTCAAACTCCTGAATGGGACTTATCGCTGACTTCGCGATGTCATCCAGCGGATACAGCACGGCCCGCGCGCCGGCGAGTGAAGCGGCCTCAACGCTTTCCCCCACCGCGCGTTAGGCGATGACCTCTAGTTGGCACGCCATCTGCTGACACCGAGCGCATACGCCTGGAGGGTTCATGAGTGTCACCCTGGGGTGGCTGTTGATCGTCAGCCTGGCTCACCCCGCCCCCGCATCCGTCTCGCTTCAGCAGCCGCAGCCGCGCCGGCATTCGGACGCGCCCGGTCGCATCAGCGTGTGGACCGACCGGGAGAACCCTTACCGCCGCGGCGAGGGGGCCAGGGTCTACTTTCGGAGCGATGAGCCCAGTTATGTGACCGTGCTCAAGGTCGATACCGACGGACGAATCCGAGCCCTCTTTCCCCTCCAGCCGTGGGGCAGGGCGCGCGTAAGGGGTGGGAGGACCGAGGAGCTTTCCGACAGCCGGAACGGCCGCGGGGTCATTATCGACGACGACCCCGGTGTCGGCTACCTCTTTGCCATATCCTCTCCAATTCCCTTCCAATACGAGGACATCACCCGGGGCGACTACTGGGACTTCCGGGTCATCGATGGCGGCCGAATCCAGAGCGATCCCTACGTGGCTCTCACCGCACTGGCAGGGAGGATCGCGCCCCGCGACGACTACGAGTACGACATCGTTCCTTACTACGTGGAGCGCCGATACGAGTACCCGCGCTTCGTCTGCTACGATTGTCACTCATACGCCAGCTACCAGGAGTGGGACCCTTACACCGCTTCCTGCGCCCGCTTTCGGGTGGTGGTCTACGACGATCCGGCTTATTACCCCTATCGCTACAACCCGGGGCGTAACGTGGTGATGACGCGCCCCCGCCCGGCAGCCAAGTACGTCTTCAAGGACGCCGAGCCCGGTGCCGAGTACGTCACCCGGC
>JALYPB010000221.1 GCA_030856585.1 Gemmatimonadota bacterium
AGACAGAATCGTCATCGAGACCAGGACTTCGACCAGGCTGAAGCCACCAGTCGGCTGGGACACGGGCATGTGTGCGGTCATGGTATGATCCTCACGTGACCGGCGGTCGAGAGGGTAACCGCACGGGTACTCGTGCCGGATGTAATTCTCACCCGGAGCATCGTGGTCGAAATTCCCGAAGGGAAAACATCCAGTGTGACGCCGGCCGTGGGGATGGTCGTAAATACGACCGTCATATTCCCCAGGTCCGAGTCTCCCACCAGCGAACGCCTCAGGCGGACGGTTCCACCAGTGCGATCGGCAATGGTGTACTGGCCCGTATTGCAGGTGCAGCTGACCCGCATCGGCCGACGGTAGCGCCCCGCGAGCGTGAAGGCCTGCTCGAGATCGGCCGCCACGATGGCGCTGGTACGGTTGACCCGGGTGGCCTGCATGGTCCGCCCGAACTTGGGAATCATTATCGCCATCAGAATGGCGATGACCGTGAACGTGAGGACCAGCTCCACCATGGTGAAGCCGTGTTCTCCCCGACGCGGCGGTGACTGCCCAGGAATTGGTCGATATGGCATACTAAGGAAGGAGAGCACGAAGGGTGCCGAAGGTACCGCTCAGCCTAACGCAAGACGGGACACTGTCTTGCATAGGACCACACCCCCGGCTTCTCGTGCAGATTGCAGGACCGGGAACCCGTACCCGCTCAGCACTGCACAATAGGTCGACACGGCAGCGGTGCAATCGATTGCGCGGTTACTGGTTCGCCGCGAACCAGGCCGCGACGGTGAAACCGACCGGATCGATCTCGTAATAGCGGTTCTTGAAGTATCGGCCCGTTGTGGGGAAATACGGGGGTGGCTTGATCATGTCGCACCGGTCGTAGGTCCACTGGGGATTCCACCCGTAGCCGGCCGAGCTCATCCGGGCCGCATTGACGCCCTGGATGGCCGCGCCCGCCATGTTGAAGCAGCCACGGCCCACCGTGGCCCCGGCACAGGTCTCACGGTTGGTGGGGCCGCTGGCGATGTCCTCCGCCAGGACCGAGTTGAGTGTCAGGACCGCCGCGTGGATCGTCTCGTCGGCGCTCTCATCATATTGATTCACGAACCCGTCAAACGCGCCTCCGCTGGTGCCGGCGCGGAATGGGGAGTTCACATTATTGTCTTCGATGACGAAGAACTGTGGCGTCAGCAGGCCCAGGATGTCGGCAAAGACGCCGGCGTTGCGATCGCAGTCCGCCACGCTTCCCGGGGTGGTGACGTAGGTCAGGTCGTCGGCCAGCAGGATGTTGCCGGTGCTGGCCACTGTGACCTGGCTCCGTACAACACCGCTCACGGCCGCGCTCCCGTCCACGTAGATCACGCCCTTGAAATTTAGATTGAACGGCCGGTTGATCGGCCAGAGATAATCGGCCATGCCGGCCGGCCCCCCACCTCCGGTGGTGCCGCCACCGTTCAGCGGATGCACGTTCTTGTTATGGAGCGCAGCGGGCGAGTTCCCGCCGCCGTAGCCAGGCCACTTGACCCACGCTCCGTAGGCAAAGGGCGCCGGTGTCGTGGCCACGAAACCGTTGGTCAGGCGCGGATCCCCCCCCAGGTAGCACCGCCGCGAAGGCTCATTGAGCGAGCGGCGCTGATTGGCCAGGAGGCTCGCGGTGCTGTGGCGATGCACCGCCGGATTGACGGTGGTGGTATGCAAAACCGCGGGCACGAAGGTCCCACCCAGCGCGTCCCCGCAGTTAGGAGAGTTGATATTGGGATCGGTGGCCGAGGCAGCATTCCACTGCCGGGCGGTCACGTAGTTCAGGGTATTCGCGTTGTTGTCGACGCCCCGGTAGACCCGGATGAAGCCCTCATCCTCGTCGGTGTAGTCCCCATCGTTGTTGACGTCGATGGCCACAAACTCGATCCTCGTCCGGGGGTTATAGACCGTGGTGCCCACAGTTCCCCCTGCCACCGTCAGATTTCCTGCGGCCGCATACCCGCTCAGGGTGGCCAGGTCGGCCGGGGTGGGCATGTTGATCCGGGCGACGTTCTCCTTCCACCCGGCTCTCCAGTCACCGTTGGCCACTGCGTTGATGGTGCTGGCCGTAGTGGCCGGACCGTGGAAAATGGGGCGGGGCGCCGTGCTGCCTACGTAGAGCACCCCATTGGTGTGGATCGGCCCGAATACCTGGATGCCTCTTGCAAACACGACGCTCGAGAGGGTGACGTCGTCGAATCGGGCGAACTGTGCGAACGACTGCTGGGAGAGCTCCGCCCGGCGGACCACGACCGCCCGGCCGGCGTTGTCATCGATTCTCGAGAAGACGCTGGCATACACGCCGAACTGTCCGGTGGTGCCGCCGCTCCGCCCGACGAAGATCGAACGGGTGTAACCTGGAATGGTGGCCCCAAGGGCATCGCGAACCGGTTGCGCGTTCTGCAGCGTCGTAAATCCGACGGCGGGCACCAGCGCCGGCGTCCCATTGACGGTATCGCGGGCCCATTCGAGGCCGGCATCCGCCGAGGCGCGCATCTCGGCTTCCTTTGCGTGGTAGCGGCCGATGAGATTGGCGTTGCCCGAGAGCATGATCGCCCCGGTGGCCAGAGAAGCCACGACCATCATGAGCAGGAGCACCAGAAACAGTGCCAGTCCCTGTTCGTTCCGGATCGCTTGAGTTCTCATCGTGTCTCCGAGAAGTCAGGAAAAAAGTGCTAGTTCGGTCGAACAATGACGCTGTTCAGCCGCACTGATTCCGATGGGGTGCAGTCCTGGGCGCCTACCGCGTAGACGTAGTCGATGCCGGTTTCCACGGCGTTGTCCACCAGCACGTAGGGCGGCGGTTGGCCGGCCGGAACGGTCAGGACCGCGCTCCCGAAGGCGGGGTCGGCCAGGAGGCGCCGGTAGATGTTGTACTGATTCACATCCGTTTCCCCCGATGCCTCGTCAAACGATGCCGGCCATTGCAGGGTCACGGCTGGGGGATCTCCGGCCACATTGGGTGCGGCCGCCAAGGCACCCAGCAGCACCGGCGGAGTGCCGCAGGTCTTGAGCTGGACCAGCCCGTTGTTGGGCAGGCTCACGGTGGTCGAGATGTCGCGAACCCGCTGCGCGGCGCCCGTCAGCCCGTTGCTTACCCTGAGGTTGATGCGTACCGCCTTGACGCTGTCGGCGAGATACGAGTTCGACGGATCGCCCGCGCTGTCGGTGGGGCTGCCATGAATGGCCACACTATGGATGATCGGGAGCACTATTCCGCTCCCGGCCGTACCTGCGATCACCAGCGAATCCCGGACTGCCGGAGGCACCAGCATGGTCCGGCGATGCACGAAGTACTCGAAGAACGGGCGTCCCGGGTACGCCATGATATTGCGCGCCACCCGCTCGGCCGGCAGGGCATTCACCCGCTGCATCAGGACGAAGTCATCACCGATGTCGGTGGTGCTCGAATCCGGCCGGAAGTAGAAGCTGACGGTCTCGGCCAGACAGGCCGAGGTGGGCACATAAGTCATCGCGGGGTAGGTAAATCCGGTGTTCGGCAGCTGGTAGGCCGAGGCAACCGGCAGGATCACGAACGATCCCGGCGGGGCATCCGGGTTCACGTTCACCGCACAGAAGTCCTGCAGGGCAGCCGTGTAATTCGAGTTGAACGCGACGACGCTGTTTCCCCCGTAAATGAACATGGGCTGCTGATTGGCAACACCGGAGCCGGCGGTGCGCAACACCCGATCGACCGTGGTCAGGGCATATCGCATGTTCTGAAAGAGATCCATCCGCTCGCCGCCCAGGCGGAAGCTCTGGATCTGGGAGCGGAAGACCGCGATGGTGGCACCCATAACAATCGAGAGTATCACCAAAGTCAGCATGAGCTCGATCAGGGTGAAGCCGGATGTCTTGCGGCTGCGGCGCGTCATGGGCTGGCTACCACCGTCGTCACATCGATCGGCGCTCCCATGGTAGGCTCGGTCACCCGGACGGTGATAATGGTGTAGTCGCGCTGGGGGGCATTTCCCGTCACCCGCGAAACCGTCGTAACACGGCTCATCCCCGGGTAACCGGGAAAGCCGGTCTGGGTGCCGGACCAGACGGTGCCCAGGGTCGGGTAACTCGGGTCCATGTCCACCAGCCCGATCCGTTCCCGGGCCACCTCGGCCGCGGCGGTCCGGGTGGTGGAGGCGGTGACGGTGTGGAGATACTGGCTGGTATAGCGCGCGACGCTGGCCAGGATGACCGCCAGGATCACGATCGCCAGGAGCATCTCCACGAGGGTAAAGCCGCTGCGCCGCATTACTGGCGCTCCTTCCACACCCCGGTGCCGAAGGAGAACCAGGTGCTGCGACCGGTTGCCCGCGAGATCTCTACCGCACGCACGTCCGCGGTGCGATCCACCGCCAGGCCCGCGATCGTAGTGATGTAGACCCCGCCCTCCTCACTGGCCGTGCCGTCGCGACGGAAAATCAGGACCGGAAGAATGCCCTGAGCCCGGGTGAAGGTGACTACCTCTCCACCGATAGCGCGGGGGGCGGCGGTACCCCGGCCGAACGTGACGCCTTCGGGCAGGTTGGCAAAGGTCACCCGCTCGCCGGCGTCGATGACGTTGTCGTTGTCCCGGTCTTCGTGGATCCGCATGCGTTTGTTCGGCAGATCGAACGCCACCCGGGTATCGGCCTGGCGGCTGATGGCCTGCCGCTGAGCATAGGAGAGGGTGCTCGAAACGACCTGGGCTCCGGTGTTGGCCTGGTACGTGGAAATGCTGGATCTGGGTAACGCTATGGCGGTCATGAGTCCGATGATGACGATCACTATAAGGAGCTCGATCATGGAGAAACCGTGACGTTCGCTGACGGTCCGAGAGCTGATGATGGGGATGAAGCCCCTTGGATGGCGGGTCATGCGCTGCCTCCCTTTCGATGCGCAGCACCTCGGTCAAGACCCGAGCTTTGAATCGAGGTGTGCAACATGTCGCCAGTGCGCAGGTGCAAGAGTTGGTTCGGCGGAGTGGTGCCCATTTATGGAGCAGGAAAAGGGCCGTCGACCGGGGCACGCGCCGGAGCGCCACTACGCCCGTTTCGAGGGCTTGAGGGGAGAAACCCTAGCGCGGAATGCAATGAATACCGAGCGCTGCCCGCCCAGGATTTGCATCGCCGTGGCGGCAGGTGTTTGCACCAGAGTGCGCTGGTTTTCGCATCACCTGTATATTGACTATTCGAGAGGCATCAATTTCCTGAACACTCCTCACAGGACCGGTATGCGCTCCCGCGAACGCATTCTCTCCAACCTCGAGACGCTCTACCGCGAGTCGTACGATCGGGCGAAGAAATCGGCTGACCAAGGCCGCCTGATCGAACTCGAGAGCGGCTACATGCGCGACCAGCTGATGCTGGAGATCCTCCTCGACATCCGTGATCTCTTCTCGGTGGCGCCGGCCGCGTCGGGCGGCTCCGCGCTGGAGAAGCTGGAAGCACTCCGCAGACTCACCAAGCTCCGCTGAAAGGCGTTGCCGATGCGCGCGATGCAATCCGCCAGCCTGCTGGCCACGGCGCTCTTGCTCTCCGCAGGTTGCCGTTCACTCCCCGGGACAGCTACCGGGACCCGCTCTGCCGATCTTGTGGTGTATGGCAGGGTCTGGACCGGGGACTCGGCAAACCCCTGGGCCGGGGCGGTTGCGGTGGCGGGCGACACGATCGTGGCGGTGGGCGACAGTGCCACTCTGGCCAAACTCATCGGGTCCGGCACCCGCGTGATCCATAACGGCAAGGCCATGGTGGTGCCTGGCTTCATGGATGGGCACCTCCACTTCACCGGCGGAGGCTTCCAGTTGGCGAGCGTAGACCTGCGCTCTTCCAACTCACCGGAGGAGTTCGTCGATCGGCTGAAGGCCTTCGCGGTCGAGCGTCAGCCGGGCGAGTGGATCCTGGGGGGCGACTGGGACCACGAGAGCTGGCCCGGGGCTCCGCTTCCGCGCCGAGAGTGGATCGACTCGGTCACCCCCAACAACCCGGTCTTCGTGAACCGGCTCGATGGCCACATGGGGCTGGCCAACAGCGCCGCGCTGCGGGCGGCGAAGATCACCCGCGCCACGAAGGACATCCCCGGTGGCGTGATCGTGAGGGACCCGCGCACCGGCGAGCCCACCGGCATCCTCAAGGACGAGGCGATGGGGCCGGTGCTGCGGGCGATTCCTGAGCCCACCGCCGCACAACGGGACGCGGCCCTCCGCCGCGCGCTGGCCTTCGCGGCGTCCAAGGGTGTCACGGCCTTCGCGCACGTGAGCGTTGAACCCGCTGACCTCGGCACTTATCTGCGCGCCAAGCAGGCCGGCGCACTGACCGCCCGCGCAGCGCTCTACTTTCCGCTCGAAACATGGCATACGGTTGCAGACACGGTAGCAAAGCTCGGCCGCGGCGATGACTGGGTCTGGATTGGTGGCGTGAAGGGATACGTGGATGGCTCGCTTGGTTCGACCACCGCTCTCTTCTATAGCCCGTACAACGACGATCCCAGGACCCCGGGCGTGCTGGTTACCCCGGAGGACTCACTGCGCGCCTGGATCGGTGCCGCGGACTCCGCGGGCCTCCAGGTTGTGGTACACGCCATTGGCGAGCGCGCCAACGGCCTTCTTCTTTCGATCTATGACAGCGTGGCTCGGGCGCATGGCCCGCGCGATCGCCGCTTCCGGATCGAGCACGCCCAGCACCTGCGCCGGGCCGACATTACCCGCCTGGCGAAAAGCGGTGTAATTGCTTCGATGCAGCCCTATCATGTCATCGACGACGGCAGATGGGCCGAGAAGCGGATTGGCCCAGAGCGCATCAAGACCACCTACGCCTTCCGCTCCCTGCTCGATGACGGCGCACATCTCGCGTTCGGCTCCGACTGGACGGTTGCGCCCATCGATCCCCTGCTCGGGATCTACGCGGCCGTGACCAGGCGGACGCTGGATGGTAAGCATCCCGATGGATGGGTGCCTGAACAGAAGATTACGGTAGAGGAGGCGCTGAGGGCCTATACCTCGGGCAACGCCTGGGGCGTGTTCGCCGAAGCTCGCAGGGGGAAGCTCGCCCCCGGATATGATGCCGATCTGGTCATCCTCGATCAGGATCTGACGGCTATCCCGCCGGAAGCCCTCGAGCGAGTCGGGGTCAGGACCACCGTGGTTGCCGGCAAGGTCGTGTTTTCGAAGCCTTGAGCCGTTTTGAGTGGCATCAGGCTGTTCTGAGCAGGGTGGTTGACGCAAGACAGCGCCAGTGAGCTAAAATGCGACAGCGGCGACCCCCGGACGCTTCACACCGGGCATTCAGCGCCACGGGGCTCAAATTCAACGACCTCGACCGCGTCCTGGCAGAGGTGAAGATGGTAAGCTGGTAAGCTATCTTTACCCGTTCTTTGCCGGTGACCGTTGACCCTGACCCCCGAGCTTAATGGCCACACGGACTTCGGGACGCGCCAAGAGCTCCGCCCGGCTGGAAAAGGCGGATCTGCTGGATCTGTATCGCGTCATGCTCCTCGCCCGCCGGATCGACGATAAGGAGATCCAGCTCAAGCGGCAGAACAAGATCTTCTTCCAGATCTCGGGGGCCGGCCACGAGGCCGTCCTTGCCGCCGCGGCCAGGGTCTTCCGTTCGGGATACGACTGGTTCTACACCTATTATCGCGATCGGGCGCTGTGCCTGGGTCTCGGCATGACGGCCACCGAGCAGCTCCTCTCCGCCGTCGGCGCCGCCGACGACCCCAATTCCGGTGGACGCCAGATGCCGTCCCACTGGGGGCACAAGGACCTCAACATCGTCAGCGCGTCGAGCCCAACCGGGACTCAGTTCCTCCAGGCGGTGGGCTGCGCCGAGGCCTGGCTCCGGTACTCCCGAATCGATGGTATCCCCGACAAGGAGCAGCTGTTCCAGGGCGATGAGGTGGTGCTCTGTACCACCGGAGATGGCACCACCAGCGAGGGAGAGTTCTGGGAGGCGCTCAACACCGCCACCAATCTGAAGCTGCCGGTGGTCTTCCTGGTGGAGGACAACGGCTACGCCATCTCGGTGCCGGTAGAGGTGAACACACCCGGCGGTTCCATATCCAAGCTGCTGACCGGTTTCCCCGGTCTGCTCATTCAGGAAGTGGACGGCTGCGACGCGCTCGCTTCCTTCGACGTGCTTTCCAAGGCGGTCGAGTACGCCCGCGCCCGGAAGGGTCCGGCGCTGGTGCACGCGCACGTCATCCGCCCCTACAGTCATTCCCTGTCTGACGATGAGGTGCACTACCGGCCGGCGGGCGAGCGGCAGCTGGATGCCGAGCGCGATCCCCTGGTCCGGTACCCCAAGCACCTGCTGGAACAGGGAATTGCCACCCAGTCCGAGCTGGACCTGATCATCCAGCAGGTGGAGGAAGAAGTGCAGGTCGCGGCGGAGGTTGCGCTAGCCTCGCCGCAGCCGGGCACCGACACGATTTACAACTACGTCTACTCCCCCGACGTCGATCCCACCTCCGAGCAGTTCGACACCGAGGATGACCCGCGATTTGCCGGCGATCCGACCACGATGGTTGACCTGCTGAACATCTGCCTGCGGGACGAGATGACGCGGGATCCGAGGATCGTCCTCTTTGGACAGGACGTGGCCGACTGCAGCCGGGAGAAGAATCTCGGCGACGTCAAGGGAAAGGGCGGCGTCTTCAAGGTCACCTGGGGCCTCCAGCGCGCGTTCGGCAGCGACCGGGTGTACAACTCCCCCCTCGCAGAGGCCAACATCATCGGCCGCGCTATCGGCCTTGCCACCCGGGGGCTCAAACCGGTGGTCGAGATTCAGTTCTTCGACTACATCTGGCCGGCCTACATGCAGCTCCGGAACGAGCTCGCGCTGATGCGCTGGCGGTCGAATAACGCCTTTGCGGCGCCGGTCGTTGTCCGGGTGACCTATGGCGGCTATCTCAAGGGCGGTTCGGTTTACCACTCCCAGACCGGTGCTGCCATTTTCACCGGGGTTCCCGGTTTGCGGGTGGTGTGTCCCTCCACCTCGCTCGATGCCAACGGACTACTCCGCACCGCCATACGCTGTGAGGATCCGGTGCTCTTTCTGGAGCACAAGCATCTGTACCGCCAGACCTACAACAAGGCGCCCAACCCCGGGCCCAATTTCATGATCCCGCTCGGCAAGGCCAAGGTGGTCCGGCCCGGCACCGATCTGACGGTGGTCACCTACGGCGCCCTGGTACAGCGCTCGCTGTGGGCCGCCAAGCGGGCGGAGGAGCTCCACGG
>JALYPB010000382.1 GCA_030856585.1 Gemmatimonadota bacterium
CTCCGAGCGAGAGGACTGCCGCGAGTGCGAGGGTGTTACGCATGGGGCACCGCCTAGCTCGAGATGGATCTATCCGTTGCGCTACTTCCTGACTCCCGACTCCCGACTCCCGACTCCCCTAATGCCCCGTCTTCGCTCCCGTCACCAGCTCCACCGCATGTTCCACCAGGTCGTTCAGTACGGTAAGCCCGTCGCGTACGCCACCGGTGCTGCCGGGTAAGTTTACGATGAGCGCCTTGGCCCGGACGCCGGCGAGGCCGCGGGAGAGGGCTGCGTGCGGGTAGCGGGGGTAGGCACTCATCCGCAGCGCCTCGGCGATGCCAGGCGCCTCCTTGTCGAGGATGGTGCGGGTGGCCTCGGGGGTGACGTCCCGGGCGGTGAGCCCGGTGCCGCCGGTGGTGAGGATGACGTCCGCGCGCCCGAAGTCGGCCCATTCCGCCAGCAGCGCGGTGATCCGGCCGATCTCGTCCGGCACCAACGCGCGCTCCGCGATGGTGTAGCCCCGCTCCTTGGCCCACATCGCGATGTGGTCGCCCGAGGTATCGGCTCGCTCACCGCGGCTGCCGGCGTCGGAGACGGTGAGGATGGCGACGCGGAGCGGCATCGCTACGACGTCTTCCCCATCGGCCTGAAGGAGAACTTCTGGCCACCCACCGAGGCCTCGTACATCAGCCCGCCCTTGGCCATGGTGACGATGGCGACACCGTCGCGGTACGCGAGATCGGCCGAGGCCCGGGCGGTAAGCGCTACCGCCGAGGCCTGTGCATCGAGCTTGAGCCGGCCGCCCTTGAAGTTGTCGAGTGCGGCCGCGTCCTTGAAGAACACCACCTCGCTGTAGGCCTGCCCGCCGAGCTGGAGCCCGATGGTGACCTGGGTCAGAGTGGAGCGGCCGATCAGCCGGCCACGCCGGTACACGTATCCCTTGCCTCGCGCCGCGCCCACACCGATGCCCCCTTTGCCGACGGTCGGAAAGACAGCATAGCCCTCTGCCTCGGCAAACATCCTGGTCAGGCCGGGATCCTTTTCCTTGAACTTCCTGATGACAGCGGCGGCGTCTGCCGGATCGGCGATCGAGCGTGAGCCCAGTACGTCGGTCGGGATTGACGCGGGGGCTAGCAGAGCCAGCACCAGGGCCGGACAGCAGAGAAGGAGGTTCACCGGTTTCTCCTGACGGCAGGTCGTGAGATTCTGCGGTGCGATGGTCGAAAGATAGGGGTCTAGCTAGTGTGAAGGACAGTTTTCCTGGTCTACGGTCACCCGGCGGAGGCGCCTCCATGGCGCAGGACAGCGACGGGCGCTTCACTCGAGCGCGCATCACCGAGGTCGAGCGGGTCATTCGGCCGCACATTCGGCGCACTCCCGTGCTCGAGCTCGATGGCCGCGACCTGGGACTCGGTGCGTTTCCTCTCACCCTGAAACTGGAGCTGCTGCAGCACTCGGGGTCGTTCAAGGCCCGAGGCGCGTTCGCCAACCTGCTGCTGCGACAAATCCCGAAGAGTGGCGTGGTGGCGGCCTCGGGTGGAAATCATGGAGCCGCCGTCGCCTTCGCCGCGAAGCAGCTGGGTATACCGGCGCGGATCTTTGTCCCCGAGATCGCCTCACCGGCCAAGGTCAACCGCATCCGAGGCTATGGCGCCACGCTGGTGGTGACCGGCGAGCGCTATGCCGATGCCCTGGCCGCCAGCGAGCGCTGGGTCATCCAATCCGGTGCGCTGCCGGTGCACGCCTTCGATCAGGCCGAAACCATCCTCGGGCAGGGAACGCTCGGTCTCGAGCTCGAGGCGCAGGCCCCGGACCTGGACACCGTCATAACCGCGGTGGGCGGCGGCGGTCTCTTGAGCGGCCTGGCCGCGTGGTACTCCGGGCGCCGAAAGGTCGTAGGTGTCGAGCCGGAGCTGGCACCGACGCTGACCCAGGCGCTCGCCGCGGGACGGCCGGTCGATGCCGACGCCGGCGGCATCGCGGCCGATTCGCTGGCACCCCGCCGAGTGGGCGAGCTGGTCTTCCCCATCGCGCGGGCGCATGTGGCCGAGGTGGTGCTGGTAAGCGACAAAGCGATTCGAGATGCCCAGGAGGCACTCTGGAGCACGGTGAGGATCGTGGCGGAGCCGGGAGGAGCGGCCGTACTGGCCGCACTATTGTCTGGCCGCTACCGTCCGAAGCCGGAGGAACGGGTGGGCATCGTCGTCAGCGGCGGAAACACTG
>JALYPB010000244.1 GCA_030856585.1 Gemmatimonadota bacterium
CGCCAAGGCCAGCCCGGGGCTGGCCACTTCAGCGTCCGGGATCTGCCGGTCGAGTCCGATGTCGCCGGTCAGGGCCTCGAGCTGCAGCGGATCTCCGCGCCGGGTGAGGAAGTCGCCGAGCCTCAGCATCAAAGTGGATTGTCAGGCTGGGCGGGCCGGGCCCGGCGGCGGTTGGACACTCTCTCCACCTGCCGGCGCAGCTTGTCCTCGGCCCGATCGAGGGCGGTCCGGTGATCCGCGCCCTCGCCCCTGGCGATCAGAATCTCGCCGCGGGCCACGTGCAGCCGCAGCTCGACCGTCTGCTGAATGCCATCGGCATCGAATACGACTGTCATCTCCATGGGACGGGAGGCGAGGTTGCCCAGCCGCTCCATGACGGTGATCGCCCGTTCCCTCAATGGCTCGGACACTTCGCAATGCCGGGCGGTGATGGTCGTCTGCATGAACGCTCCTTCGAGGTCAGCCAGCGGCCGATCCCTGTATGATGTCCTTCAAGTGATCCTCAGTTTTCCGCGCGGTGCGCTCCCAGGTCAGTCCTTCGGCAAAGCGCCGCGCACCATCTCCCAGGCGCGCTACCAGCCGCGGCGAGTCGGCCAACTCCAGCATGCGGGCGGCCAAGGCATCGATGTCGCCGTGGGGAACGAGGAACCCGGTCTCGCCGTGGCACACCGAATCACGTAGCCCCGGGCTATTTGACGCAATCGACGGCGTGGCACACGCGGCCGCCTCGATGACCGTAATCCCCCACCCTTCCTTCGGGGAGGGGAAAATGTTGGCCCACGCCCCGCGCATAAGGTCGATCTTCCGTTCCTCGCTTACGAATCCGTGGAAGATGACCGCCCGGTCGACCTCCAGGCTGGCGGCCAACCGCTCCAGCTCGGCTCGATGATCGCCGGTGCCCGCTATCTCCAACCGGAGGTCGGGCCGGCGGCGGCGCGCAACTGCTAGAGCCCGAATGGCGTAGGCTATTCCTTTATAACGCTTCAACCGTCCAACATACAAGAAGGTGGGCGTAGCCGAGCGACGTCCCGGTGGTCCTGGCCGGTAAAGCCTGGTGTCCACCCCCGGATGAATGACCCGGATCCGTTCACGAGGGACGCCGCGGGCCACCAGATCGTCCCGCGTACTCTCGCTGATGGCATGGAAACCCGCTCGGCGGTAGGCCCAGGGAAGCGGACGCTCCGCCGCCCACACGGTCGCCGCCACCGGCCACGGAGCCTCAGCGAACGCCGTAGAGCCAAAGAGGTGCGGCACGATGGCGCAGAATGGCAGCCGGCGGCCAACCGGCAGGAAGAGTGGCAGCTTGTTGATGTCTTCAACCAGGATATCGGGACGCTCGGCGGCCAGCGCACGGTGCACGGCTCTCCGCCCCAGCAACGCGAAGCTGTCGCGTCCGCCCACTCGCTCGATGTCGATGCCATCGATCCGGGCAGTCCGGGGGGCGCCGGTCCAGCCGGAGCACACCAGTCGCACCCGGTGACCGGCCGCCGTCAGGCGCCCGAAGATCTCGAAGAGATGAATCTCCGCTCCGCCCGCGTGCGGATTCGCACGGTCCTGCCAGTTGACCAGGAGGATGTTCACGAGGCCGAAAGTAAGGAGTGCAGGCCTATTCCCGATGCTCAGGGGAGGCTCTATAACCGTCCGAGTGTGTGAGCCACCCCATCCAGAATGCCGTTCACAAAGCCCGATGCGCGTGCCCCTCCGAACCAATGGGCCAGCCGCACCGCCTCGTCGATCGCCACTTTGGGGGGGACTTCGCCGCGGCGAAGCTCATGTATGCCGAGCCGCAGGATGTTTCGCTCCACTACCGCGATCCGGCTCATCCGCCAGTTCTCGGCGGCCTGGGCAAGCTCAGCATCCAGGCTGTCGACTTCATTGACCACCCCGGCGGCCAGCTCCTCGGCCCGGTCGAAGACCAGTGGCTGGGGTCCGGTGAGCCGCGCCACCCCGCTCACCACTGCCGGAATGGGCGGGGCTCCGCCCTGTAGCTCCCAGGCATACAGAATCTGCAGTGCCCGGGCCCGGCCCTTTGTCTCAACTCTCAGCATGATTCCCCCGCAGCTGGGCCAGCGCGTCTGCAGCCCTGAGTGCGGCTGCCGCGGCTTCGTGCCCCTTGTTGCCCGCGCTTCCGCCGGCGCGGTCCGTCGCCTGCTGGAGCGTATCCACCGTCAAGACGCCAAAGCCCACCGGCAGCGCGTGCTGCACTGCCACTGCGCTGAGCCCCCGGGTAGCCTCGCCGGCGACGTAATCGAAATGGGGGGTTTCTCCGCGGATCACCGCGCCGAGCGCAATCAAACACGAATACCGGCCCGTCCCCGCCGCCACCGCCGCCGCGACTGGCAGCTCGAAGGCACCGGGCAGCCACACGACATCCACTTGCTCCCGTGAAAGCCCCGCTTCCTGGCAGCAGGCGAGCGCCCCCTCCAGGAGCTTGGTCGTGATCAACTCGTTGTAGCGGCTTACCAGGATCGCCACTCGCCCGGAGGCGCGGAGGCGGCCGGAGAAGTCGGGCACGGGATCAGTGGCTGAAGAGGTGGCCGAGCTTGTCGCGCTTGACCTGAAGGTAGGTGCGGTTCTCGTGATCGGGGTCAGCCAGGAGGGGGACACGCTCAACGATCTCCAGGCCATATCCATCCAGCCCGACGAGCTTCCGGGGATTGTTGGTCATGATGCGAATGGAGGAGAGGCCCAGGTCTCTGAGGATCTGGGCGCCGATGCCATAGTTACGCAGGTCAGGGGCGAATCCGAGGCGCTCATTGGCCTGCACCGTGTCGGCACCGGTGTCCTGCAGCGCATAGGCGCGAAGCTTGTTGAGCAGCCCGATGCCCCGGCCTTCCTGATCGAGGTACACTACGGCGCCCTGCCCTTCCTGCGCGATGAGCTCCATGGCCCGTTCCAGCTGAAAGCCGCAGTCACAGCGCTGGGAGCCGAATACGTCGCCCGTCAGGCACTTGGAGTGCATACGAACGAGGATGTTCGGCTGTCCACTGATCTCCCCGTGTACCAGCGCCACGTGCTCCGCCGAATCCACGTCGTTGCGATAACCGATGATGGTGAAGTCGCCGAACCGGGTGGGGATCCGCGCTTCGGCCACCCGGTGAACCAGCTGTTCGGTGCGCAACCGGTAGGCCACCAGCTGCGACACCGTCACGAACGTCAGCCCGTGCTGCCGGGCGATCTCCTGTAGCTGCGGCCGGCGGGCCATCGAGCCATCGGCATTGAGAATCTCGCAGATGACCCCAGCCGGGTTGAGGCCGGCAAGGCGGGCGAGATCGACGCTGGCTTCTGTCTGGCCCACGCGCTGAAGGACGCCACCAGGCCGGGCCCGAAGGGGAAAGACGTGCCCCGGACGGCGAAGATCGGTGGGAACAGTGGCAGGGTTGATGGCCACGTGGATGGTAGTGGCTCGATCGGAGGCCGAGATGCCGGTGGTCACGCCGAACCGGCGCTGCGCGTCGATGCTGATGGTGAAAGCGGTGGACAGCTCCTCGGTATTGCGCTCGGTCATCTGGGGCAGCCCGAGCTGGTCGCACCGCTCCCCGGTGAGAGCCAGACAGATCAGCCCGCGCCCGTGCAGGGTCATGAAGTTGATCATCTCGGGCGTAGCAAGCTCCGCGGCACAGACGAGATCGCCCTCGTTCTCGCGATCCTCGTCATCGGCCACGATCACGATCTTGCCGTTGCGGAGATCGTCTATTGCCTGCTCGATGGTACCGAAAGTGGTCATGTTTCTCCAAAAAACGTGAGCGGGAAACTGCAACAGCGTGAGCGGTGAGCGGGAAAAGCACAGCATGGAGCCGCCTTCGACCCCGCTTACCGCTTACCGCTTACCGCTTACGTTGTTCCAGAAGAGCCGCCACGTACTTCCCAATGGCATCGGCCTCGATATGAACCCGATCGCCGACCACCCGCTCACCCAGTGTCGTGTGCTGTAAAGTAAACGGGATGAGGGAGATCTGGATTACGTCCCGGGCCGGTTTCGCGTTGACCGTGAGGCTCACGCCGTCAACGGTGACGCACCCCAGCGGCACAGTAACCCGGGCCACGTGCTCCGGTACCCGGAGGTCCAACAGCCTCGCATCCTCCCACTGGGCCACAGATGCCACCTGCCCTACCCCATCCACGTGCGCCTGAACCAGGTGGCCACCGAGCCGGTCGCCTGCTTGAAGCGCCCGCTCAAGGTTGACCCGCTGGCCGGTGGCGTACTCGCCGAAACGGGTCCGATCAAGCGTGGTGCGCACCACATGGACGCGGAAGGAGTCAGGAAGGGAGGCTTCGACCGTCAGGCAGGCGCCATCGATGGCTACGCTCTCTCCGGGCTCGAGGTCACGGTAGGGCGACTCGATGGTCAGCTCCATTCCACCAGCACGAGTTGCGGCCTCCCGCACTGTGCCGATTCCGGTGACGATACCAGTGAACATCAGCCTCGATCCAGGACCAGCAGGGTGTCATCTCCCAGAGCCCGGCGGTCCACGACGCGCCACCGGACTGCCTGGTCCAGCTGCTGGGTCGGTAGGCCAGCCAGGGCAGGAATTCCGCCTTCACCCAGCCAGAGCGGGGCCTGAATCCAGTAATACCTGTCCACCAACCCGGCACCGAGGAGGGCTCCTGCCAGCTGGCCGCCGCCCTCCACCAGGAGGGACGTGATGCCGTGCTTCCTCAACGAGCCCAGCGCCTGGGTGAGGCTGCCGGCCTGGACCACGGTGACCCCGGCTGCTTGCAGGCGCTGGACCCGGATTGGATCCGCCTCCGGGGAGATCACGACCACGGTTGGGGTTTCGCCGGCGGTTCGGATGAGGGTGAGATTTGCCCCCAGATCCGCTACCCGGTCGAACACCACACGGCGGGGCGCCGTCCGGGGGCGGACCGGTCCGCGGACCGTCAGAGCGGGGTCGTCCAGCCTGGCGGTGCGACCGCCCACCCCGATTGCATCGAAGCCGGCTCGAAGCCACTGCACGCAGTCCCGCGCGGGCTCACCGGAGATCCACCGGGACCGGCCGAATCCATCCGCAATTTTGCCGTCCAGGGAGGTTGCCAGCTTGAGGGACAGGAACGGACGGGTTTGGTCCCGAAGACCATGGAGAAAGCTGGCATTCTGCACCGCGGCGGCGTCCCCCAGTGGACCGATCTCGACTTCCAGGCCTGCCTCGCGGAGGCGCTCCGCACCGCCTGCGGCCAGCGGATTGGGATCGCGCATGGCGGCAACAACCCGGACCACACCCGCCCGGATGATCGCATCGGTGCAAGGCGGCTGCTTGCCTTGATGCGAGCAGGGCTCGAGGGTGACGACCAGCGTCGCCCCTCGAGCTTGCTCACCGGCATCGGCCAACGCCACTGTTTCGGCGTGCCGATCACCGTATTCCGGATGCCATCCCTCGCCTACCAGCTCGCCACCTCGGAGGACCACCGCGCCAACGAGGGGGTCGGGCGACACACGCCCCCAGCCTCGCCAGGCGAGGGCGAGGGCGCGTGCCATCCCCTCCCGGTCGTCCAGGTGCGAACGGTTTGGCCGATCCTCTGGGACACCGAACGGACCGTGCAGCACCATGCCCACCAGCGGTTGAAGAAGCGAGACTGATCTAGTCAATGACGCGCGATCAGATATTACGAGGCGGGAGCCTGCTTGGCGAATCGGGGAGCGTGCGCACAGCGGAAGTAAGACAAAGGGCGGGCCCGGCTGACGCGGAAGGGAGGATCATCAGACCGTGTAGCTCCGCGAGGAAGTTATCCTCGCGGAGCCACCCACCGCCCGAGCCCTGGGAGCTATTGGCGTGCTGTTTTCGTGGCACCCGCCACGGCGGCACCCGCCGAGAGTGCGAGCGCGAGAAGAGCGAGCCACGCACCGGTTCCGGCCGCTTGTTCCGCTTCCTCGGCGACCTCTCCTGCCCGTGCCATTACGGTGTCCGCCAAGCTATCCATTTCGGCCCGGTTGCGCTGCGCCATGTTCTCGGCACGCTCGCCGAGGCGCTCGGCCCGGCCTTCAGGACCCGCCGCGACGGCCCCGGCGGTTTGAGCAGCTGCCCCCGACGCGG
>JALYPB010000385.1 GCA_030856585.1 Gemmatimonadota bacterium
GGGCCGGAGGTCTCCCTCTGGGAGATGCTGGTGCAACGGAAGCTGGCGAGCGACGAACAGATACTCGGCGCCATTGCCACCCGATTCCGTTTTACGGTGGCCGACCTGAGCAAGATCGATGTCAAGCTCGTCTCCGCCGTGCCCGAGCAGCTGGCGCGCCGATTCACTGTCGTGCCGGTACGGCAGACCGATTCCTATCTTGAAGTGGCCACGGCCAACCCCTTCGACATCGACGCCGAGAAGATGCTCGCCTTCGCCACCGGCCGCGAAGTGAGGCTGCTGCTGGGCTCTCCCTCCAAGATCAGGGAAAAACTGGATGAGCTGTACCGGGAGACCGACACCGTGGTCTCCCGGCTCCTTGAGGGCATCGGTGACTTCGAGGTGGAGCAGATCAAGGAGGAGGTAGAAAGCGCCGCAAGTGAGGAGCAGGCCAGCCAGCGCCCGATCCTGCGGCTGGTGGACATGATGATCGCCGATGGGGTCTCCAACCGCGCGAGCGACATCCACATCGAGCCGATCGAAGGCGGAGTAGTGGTGCGGTACCGCATCGACGGCGTGCTGCGGCAGGCCATGAAGATTCCCCGCAGCGCCGGCCTCCCTCTGGTGTCGCGGGTCAAGATCATGTCGGGCCTGGATATTGCCGACCGGCTCCGGCCGCAGGACGGACGGGCGCGGGTCTCGGTCAACGGCGAAGCTATCGATTTGCGGGTCTCGACCCTGCCGGCTTCGCTGGGCGAGAAGGTGGTCATCCGGATCCTGAACCAGAAGGCCACCTCGCTCAATCTCGACTCGCTGGGGATGTCGGATGACGAGCTGAAGGCGATCCGGGCGCTGCTGGGCCACAAGGAGGGGATCATCCTGGTCACCGGGCCCACCGGCTCCGGGAAGACCACCACTCTTTACTCTGCTCTGCGGGTGGTGCAGGGTGAGGGCATCAACATCGTCACCGTCGAGGACCCGGTCGAGTACCGCCTGGGTGCCAACATCGTTCAGGTCCAGGTCAACGAAAAGGCGGGACTCACGTTTGCGTCGGCGCTGCGGTCGATCCTTCGCCAGGACCCCGATGTGGTGCTGATCGGTGAGATCCGTGACAAGGAGACGGCGCAGATCGCCCTTCAGGCGTCGCTCACCGGCCATTTGGTCCTCTCGACGCTGCATACGAACGATGCTCCGAACGCGGTCACCCGGCTGGTTGACATCGGGATGGAGGCCTATAAGATCGCGCCCGCGCTGCGGGGTGTGGTGGCCCAACGGCTGATGCGGAGGGTCTGTCCCGCGTGCCGCGTGGTCATGACCGAGGAGGTCGGCGCACGGCTCAAGCGCTTCATTCCAGCGGGAGTAACTGTGTATAGCGCTGTGGGCTGTACCGACTGCTCCATGACCGGATACCGGGGGAGATTCAGCATCGTCGAGGTTCTGACGATGAACCCCGATCTCGAACGGCGCATCAGCGAAGGAGCATCGGCTGACAAGATTGCCGAAGCGGCCCGCGCCGGGGGCATGCGCTCGCTCTTTGCCAGCGGGCTTCGCCATGTGCTGTCGGGAGAGTCCACCATCGAGGAGCTGTTGCGTGTAACGGAGCCGCCGCATGAGGAGGCTGCGGCGGCACCCGAGGCTCCTGCCCGGCCCGGTCCTTCGCGCTCCAAGCGGATCTCGGCTCCGCACGCTGCCCCTGTTGCCGCACCCGTCTCGCTCGAGTTCTCCATGGACCTGCTCGAGGAGCCGGTCAGGACCGATGCGGTGATCGGTGAAGGCAAGGGTCACGGAGCTTGCGTCCTGCTGGTGGAGGACGAAGAGCAGCTGCGGCGGGTCATGAAAGACCTGCTTCAGCGCGAGGGCTACACCGTGGCTGAAGCACGCGACGGGATCCAGGCGCTCGACGAAGTGGATCGTCATGCACCTGATGTCATCATCCTGGATCTGAACCTGCCGGGACTCGACGGCTATGGGGTGCTGGCGCAGCTTCGCTCCCGGCCCGCCACCCGGGAGATTCCGGTCATGGTTCTCACCGCCAAGGGCGACGAAGACAACGAGGTGCGGGTCTTCGAGCTGGGGGCCAACGACTTCGTCACCAAGCCATTCCGGGCCCGCTCTCTCACGGCGCGACTCGAGGCGGTCCTCGGCCGCCATCGGACTTGAACCGGCCCCCGCCTCTACCTGCCGCCAATCCAGCGCACGCCCCGCTCCCACTGAATTCCCAGGATGGTCTGGCGCTGATCAAGCCCTCGGTGCGCGCGCAGGCGGCCTACACGCTTGCCGCTCCCGAGGCCCGGCGCAAACTGAACCAGAACGAGTCTCCCTTCGATTTCCCGCCGGAGCTGAAGCGAGACCTGGTCCAGAGGATCGCGGCACAACCGTGGCAGCGCTATCCCGAATTCGCGCCGCCCGAGCTGCTGGCGCGTCTGGCGGAACACTATGGGTGGGTGGCCGACGGCGTTCTGGTGGGCAACGGCTCCAATGAGCTGATACAGTCCAGCCTCTCCGTGACCCTCGGCGCCGGCGACGTCGTGGTGGCACCTTCGCCCACGTTCTCGCTATACCGGCTGCTAACCGCCGTGCTCGGCGGCCGCTACGTGCCGGTGCCCCTGGGCGACGGCTACGTCTTCGATGTGGATCGCCTGATCGATGCGGCGCAGCGCGAGAGTGCCCGTGTTATCGTGCTCAACTCACCCAACAATCCCACCGGCTCGGTGTTGCCGGAGGGAGCAGTCGAGCGCATTCTGTCTCACACCGGGGCCCTGGTCATCTGTGATGAGGCCTACCAGGATTTCGGCGGCCCCAGTGCTATCCACCTCCTGGCGCAGTCCTCGAGGCTGGTGGTGCTGCGGACCTTTTCCAAGGCGATGGGCCTGGCCGGGCTGCGGTTCGGACTTGCGCTGGCCCACCCGGCGGTGGCGCGCGAGATTGCCAAGGGCAAGCTGCCGTACAACGTGAACCTGATGACCCTGGGCGCCGCGCGTACGGCGCTCGATCACGCCCCGGTGCTCGCCGCACGCACCCGCGAGATAGTGGAGACCCGCGACCGCTTTCTCGCCCGGCTGCAAAACATTCCCGGGATCACCGTGTACCCCACGGCGGCCAACTTCGTCCTGATACGGTGCTCGAGCCTGCCGGCCAAGCAGCTCTGGCATCGCCTTCTCGAGGATTACGGGATACTCATCCGTGACGTCTCGGACTCGGCGCAACTGTCCGAGTGCGTTCGAATTTCGATTGGAACCGAAGAGGACATGGATGCCGTGATCGACGCGCTGAAGCAGATTCTGTGGAGCGATCATGCCCCGGGTAGGTGAGATCACCCGCAAGACCAAAGAGACCGATCTTCACGTCCGGGTGAACCTGGACGGGACTGGCCAGACCCAGGTCCAGACCGGCATCGGCTTCTTCGACCACATGCTCGAGGCTCTTGCCCGCCACGGCCTGTTGGACCTGACCGTCGAGGCCAGGGGCGACCTCCACGTGGACGGACACCACACCGTCGAAGACACCGGGATCGTCCTGGGCCAGGCCATCGCCAAGGCGCTGGGGGACCGGGCCGGAATTCGTCGATACGCCGACGCGATGGTGCCGCTGGATGAGGCACTGGTGCGCTGTGTGGTCGATGTCTCCGGCCGGCCCTATCTGTCGTATCACATCGACATAGCGAAGTGGCAAATGCTGGGCGATTACGACGTCTTCCTCACGCCGGAATTCTTCCGCGCCCTGGTGCTCAACGCGGGCCTGACGGTACACCTCGACCTGATCCGGGGAGACAACCCGCACCATATTGTCGAATCGGCGTTCAAGGCCTTCGCCCGGTCGCTGGATTATGCGACTTCGCTGGATCCACGAGTGACGGGAGTGCCGTCGACCAAGGGCATGCTATGATCGCCGTGGTCGATTATGGCGTGAACAACCTTGCCAGCGTGGTGCGCGCGCTCGGCGCCGGCGGCCACCAGGCTGGTCTCACCAGCGACCCGGACGAGGTGCGCCGAGCCGAGCGGGTTCTGGTACCGGGCGTGGGCAACTTCGGACAGGCGTCGCGCACGCTGACGACCACCGGCCTGGGTCAGGCGGTTCGCGAGGTGGCTGACGCCGGGCGGCCGGTCATGGGAATCTGCCTCGGTCTCCAGCTGTTCTTCGAGATGAGCGAGGAGGCGCCCGAGGCGCGGGGTCTGGGCCTGCTTCCAGGCCGCATACGCCGGTTCTCCAACGGGCTCCATGTTCCGCATGTCGGCTGGGCCCGGGTAGATCTGACCCAGTCCGGACGCAGTCATGCGCTCCTGGGGCCGGCCTTTGGCAACGCCGCACAGTTTTTCTACCACGTGCACAGCTACTATCCCACCGAGTTACCGGAGATGGCGGTGCTCGGCACCGGCGATTACGGCGGCGTCTTCCCAACCCTGGTCGGGCAGGGGACCATCATCGGGGCGCAGTTCCATCCCGAGAAATCGCAGCAGGCCGGCATCACGCTGCTATCGGCATTTGCCCGGTGGAAGCCGTGACCTCGGTCCGTGTTTCCCTGGTGGACGTGTACGTCCTTCGAGAAACAGGGCCGGAACTGAAGTGCCTGGTGCTGCGCCGTGCTGCGGGAGGGCGCTGTCCGGGCTCCTGGGAGACGGTCCACGGGCACATCGAGGCCGGTGAGCGTCCCGCCGAGGCGGCGGCGCGGGAGCTGGAAGAGGAGACCGGCCTTACGGCCGCCCGGCTTTACAACGTGAGCCGGGTGGAATCCTTCTATCAGCACCGGATAGATGAGGTCGCCCTGGTCCCGGTGTTTGCTGCATTCGTGGACCCCGCTGCCGAGATACGCCTGGGGTCCGAGCACGACCAGTTCGAGTGGCTCGCGCCGGCCGCCGCCGAATCCCGCTTCGCCTGGCCCCGGGAGCGGCGAGCACTGGGAGATATCGTCGCACTCTTCCTGAACGGCAACGCCGGGGCGATCGACGATGTGCTGCGGGTATGCTAGCGCGGCGCATTATTCCCTGCCTCGATGTGGCGGGCGGACGGGTGGTGAAGGGTGTGCACTTCGAGTCGTTACGGGACGCCGGCGATCCAGTGGAGCAGGCCGCGCGGTACGATGCCGACGGCGCCGACGAGCTGGTCTTCCTCGATATTTCCGCCAGTCCCGAGGCCCGGCGGACCACCCTGGAGATGGTGAGCCGGGTGGCCGAGTCGATCTTCATCCCGTTCACAGTGGGTGGCGGAATTCGATCGGCAGCGGATGCCGGGGCGGCGCTCAGAGCCGGCGCCGACAAGGTCACCGTCAACACCGCCGCCGTGCGCGACCCCGGCCTCGTCTCCCGGTTGGCGGACAGCTACGGTAGCCAGTGTGTCGTGGCCGCGGTCGATGTGAAGCGGCTCGAGGGCCGCCTCACCGTGGTGATCAACGGTGGCCGGGAGCCAACCGAGCTCGAGGCCGTGGAGTGGAGCCGCCGTCTCGAGACGCTGGGCGCGGGCGAGATTCTCCTTACATCCATGGACCGGGATGGGACCGGGGCGGGGTATGATCTTCCACTCATCCAGGCAGTGTCCCAGGCCGTGACCCTGCCGGTGATCGCATCCGGCGGTGCGGGGAATCTGACTCACCTCGCCGACGCGCTCGAGGCTGGTGCGCATGGTGTGCTGGCTGCTACGATCTTTCACTTTCACGACTCTTCTCTGCCCCGAGCTCGCGCCTACCTCCGGGAGCGGGGCTATCCGGTCCGACCATGATTCTCGTTGCCTTTTCGATTGTTTCGCTGGTGACCCTCTCCGCTCCGGTCTCCGCCCCCTGCATCCGGCCGGCCCGCGCGGGCACCCAGGTACAGGGCGAAGTCCGGGTATGCCCCGGCCGCTACCGGATTCCAGATCCCGGTGAGCGCGGCATCATCATCGCGGCCGCCTCGGGGACCCGAATCGATCTTACCGGTGTGGTGCTCGAAAGTGGCGACTCGGTGCCCAACCGGTATGTCGGCATCGGAGTCATGAGCCGGGGCGTGGATGGGGTGACGATCAGCGGCGGGGCGATTCGGGGCTACCGCTTCGGGGTGAGAATCGAGGGCGGACGGGCCCACCGGGTAACCGGAACCAATCTCTCGAACAGCAGGAGCACGGAGGTTCGCTCGACGCCGGCGCGGCCTGATTCCGCGGACCGGCTCAGCATCGTCCGTCGAGACGTCCTCGATACCTATGGCGGCGGCATCCTGCTGCAGGATGCGGAGGCTGCCAGCATCACCGGTATCACCGCCCGCGGCGCCCAGAACGGTATCGCACTGCTGAACGTGCGCGACAGCTACGTGGCCGATAACGACGTGACGTCGAACAATGGATGGGGCATCCACCTGTGGCGGTCGGCAGGCAACGTCATCGCGCGGAACCGGGCCAATCACACCCGCCGTTGCGAGTCCCAGGTCCCGGCTGCGGACTGCGGTGCGGCGGCCATCCTCATCCGCGAGGCCAGCGATTCCAACACCATCCTGGACAACGATCTCACGTCCTCCAGCATGGGGTTTCTGCTGGCGGGCGGGCGGACCGGGGTGCGGCCGTCGGTCGGCAACCTGGTCTACCGGAACGACGCGTCGTCCGCGCTCCGGGTAGCCTTCACCGCCGACTACGGGTCCAACAACACCTTCCTGGAAAATCACGCGGATAGCACCGGTATCGGTTTCCGGCTGGATCACTCGGGGGGAAGTACCCTGAGGGCCAACACGGTGATTGGGTCCCGTACGGCGGGCATCGTCAGCGAGCATGGCAGCGACAACGCTATTCTGGCCAACGTGCTGATCGGAGGCGCGGTCGGCGTCCGGATAGCGGCACCGGAGCAGCCCGGCGACCCGAGCCGCCGCTACCGCATCGACGATAACATGCTCGCTCGATTGGAACAGGGGATCGTGCTGGAGAGGACTACCCGCGCGCAGCTGCGGGGGAACGTGTTTGACGGAGTGGGCGACGGATTGGTGCTGGACGGCGCCGGGCACGCCACGGAGGTCACCGGGAACATCTTTCTCCGGGCCACCCGCTGGTTCATCGATGCGCCCGACCTGATTGCGGGCGGGAACTACTGGGCCACCGCCGATGCGCCAGGTGCAACCGCCAGGGTCAATGGGCGCATCAGCGTCATGCCGTGGAAGCCCGCCGCGGCGGCCGGCTACTGAAAAATTTCGTCGGCCACCGCTTTCAGATCCCGCAGGTTGAACGGTTTCCTGACCCTATGCAGGGGCCGCCGTGCCAGCGGGCCAGGCAGTTCCTCCTCCCCGCTGCAGGCCACCACCAGCCGGGCGCTCGCGGCGGGGAAGGCCTCGAGCAGTGCCTCCGCAAAAAGCTCCGCCGGCCCGGTGGCCGCGTGGACGTCGGCGATGATCAGGTCGTACGTCCGCTCCCGCGCCAGCCTCAGGCCCTGCTCTCCGCTGCGCACAGCTTCAACCGCGTGACCTTCCGGGGTGAACAGCGCAGTCAATAACCGATGCACCGCCGGGTCCTCGTCCACGATCAGGATTCGACGCTCGAGTGCCCTACCGTTCCCCCCATGAGGCACCGGATCGACCGATTCGGGGATCTCGGTCTCCAGCAGCGGAAGCGTGACCCGAAACTCAGCCCCGCCCTGGGGGGGCGCATCGTATTCGAGCACCCCTCCGTGGGCTTTCACCAGACCGTAGCTGAGGGACAACCCGAGCCCGGTGCCCTCACCCGGCGCCTTGGTGGTGAAGAACGGAGTAAACAGGTACGGCACCTGATCGACAGGCACTCCGGGGCCGTTGTCACGTACCCGGAGACTGGCCTTCCCGTCCTCGTTGAGGCCGGTCGAAAGCGTGATCTGCCGATGTCTTCCCTCCGGGAGGCCAGTCACCGCCTGCACCGCGTTGGTCACCAGATTGAGCAGGACCTGCTGCAGCTCATAGCGGTCGCCCAGCACCACTACGCTGTCGGGACTCAGGTCGGATTCCAGCTCTATTCCGTGCAGCTGCAGCTCGTAGGTGATGAGCAGTGACGTGCGCGCCACCACCTCGCGGAGATCCACCGCGGCTTTCTCGGCCACTCCCTTGCGGGCGAAGGTCAGCAGGTTGCGCACGATGCGTCCGGCACGCTCGGCCTGGTCGTGAATGACGCGCAAGTGCTCCCGTGGAAGCTCCGGATGGGGCGGCCGCTCCAGCAGGAGCTCGGCCAGGCCGGCGATGGATGTCAGCGGGTTGTTGAGCTCGTGAGCCACGCCGGAGACGAGCTGGCCGATGGAGGCCATCTTGTCGCTCTGGATGAGCTGGGCCTCGAGCAGGCGCTGCTCGGTGACATCCTCGATCAGTACGACGACCGATCCCCGCTCAGTGCCGGCCAGCGGCGCGGCGGTCAGCCGGAGCACGCGATGGCTGTCCTCCGGCCGCACCACCAGGGGCGCGGTGCGCTCGCCTCGATATGCTGCCTCGATCAGGCCCGCTACCGCTTCCAGATCGCCGAAGATCATCTGGTCGAGATTGCGTCCCACGAGCTCCGACTCGGATACCCCCGCCAGCGCTGCCAGCGCCCGGTTAGCCCGGAGCACCGCACCGGTGGGGCCCACCACGGCTATGCCTTCCGCCAGCGCGTTGAAGGTCGTCTCCCACTCGGTCTCGCTCTGCCGAACCATCTCGTACAGGCGGCTGTTGGCCAGTACCACCGAGGCGTTGGTCGCCACGGTTGAGAACAGCCAGAGATCCTCGGTGCTGAGCGGCCCGCCCTGGCGGTCCGCTACGGCCAGAGCACCCATTGCAATGCCCTGGGCCCGCAGCGGGGCCACCGCGGCGGAGCGGACCATCATCCCGCCGAACAGTCTGACCGCAGGGGCCTCTGTTCCCTCGGCGACCTCGATCCGGTCCCCGCCGATGGCGCGCCGAACCAGGCTGTCCGGATCCTCACTTACCTCTCCCAGCAACGGCTCCAGCGTTCCGGTGGCAGCCACGACCCGGAGCAGGTTGCCTTCGGCCAGCACCACGATGGCTCCATCGGCATTGAGGAAACGGGCGGCATACTTGGCCACCTCTTCCACGATGCGGTCCAGCTGGATCGACTGCGACAGGACGTAGCTCAGCTCCTGCAGGGAGAAGAGCTCGCTGATACGCCGGTCCACCTGGGCCGCGAGCTGCTCGGACTTTTCCTGGGCATCGTCGCCCCGGCGGCGGGCGCGCAGCGCCGCCAGCGCAAACGTCCCCACGGCGCCGACCACGGCCACGACCGCCAACCACCAGATCCGGTCCTCGGCCCAGGCGGCCACGATACCGAGCAGCACCACCGCGGCGGCGTGCAGGGAGAGCTCCCAGCGTCTTTGAGAGGTACCGAGCAGGATGATCAGCACGCCGGCCCCGCCGACGGCAAGCGAGGGCGAGACCGGCGGATGACCGATGGCGGCGGCTGTCAGGAGGCAGGCCAGCAGAATGCCGCCGGCCAGCGCAGCCAGGGAGAGCGGCGGGCGAACCGTGCGGCGAGACAGGCTCAGGGCTCCCGGGCGTCGCGCCGCGCCACCCGCTCCGTTACGTACGCGTCGGGCGGCGCGTTCGGCTTCACCCGAATCGATTTCGCCGGAATACCGACGTTCACGTGGTAGGGCCGCACATCCTTGGTGGCGACCGCGTTGGCACCTACCATCGCGTTCCTGCCCACCCGCACGCCGGCGAGCACCGTGGCGTGATAGGTGATGCGCACATCGTCCTCCAGGACGGTGCGGGCGTTGGTGACATCCTTCTGGTCGACGATACTGTGCGTGTGGCTGTAGATGTTGGCGTAGTCGGAGATGCTCACCCGATCACCCAGGACGATGCCGCCACGGTCATCCAGGAGCACGTTACGGTGGACCACCACGTCGTCTCCGACTTCCAGGTTGTAGCCGAACGAAAATTCCACGTACTGAAATGCTTTGAAGTTCCGCCCCACCCGGGCGAAGATGTGCTGCGCCAGCAGGCGGCGAAAGCGGACGCCGAGGTGCACGTTGTTGCCCAGCGGCGACCGGTCGAACCCCTGCCAGAGCCAGAGCAGCGGTTTGACCCGCGCAAAACGCTCCGAGTCCACTTCCGCGTAATACTCCGGCTCCATCGTCACATTGCGGGGGTCCAGTGAGAGCAGCGCCACCCGGGTGGCTTCGGGAGTCGTCGCGCTCTGGAGCAGCTTGTCGTAGTCGCCACCCACCGGGTAGAGGATCTCGAACAACAGGGCTCGCGCGATCCGGTACCAGTCGGAACCAGGGGCAGTCAGGTGCGCCTGTAGGTCGGCCAGCCAGCCGTCGTAAAACTGTTCGGTGGCCGTAGGAAGTCGGACTGCGCGAAGGGGCAGTATGGCCATGGACGTCTCGGTACGCCGCCAATTTTCTGAGGGAAGTGCGGACAGTGTCGAATGATGCCAACTGGGCAGTGTTGACACCAGTGCTAATGGGGAATAAAGTAGTAGGGGATCAGATGAAAGTCATTCTCAACTAGTCTTAAACCTACAGCCGGGACCCTGGATGCGCCTCCTGTTCTGTTTGACCCTTCCCCTCCTCGCCTCAATCCCGCTCGCTGCTCAAGAAGCCGAGAAAACCTCGGTCGGCGGATACGGCGAGGTCCACTACACCAACGCCACCGGGCCCAATACCCCGGGCGAAGTCAACGTGAAACGCTTCATCCTCTATCTCGCGCACAGCTTCAGCGATGAGCTCTCGTTCCGCTCCGAGCTGGAGGTAGAGGACACCAAGATCGAAGGTGGCGAAGCAGGCGGAGAAGTGGCATTGGAACAGGTCTACCTCGATTACCGGTTCTCCCCGGCGTTTACCCTTCGAGCCGGGTTGATTCTCCCTCCCATCGGGATCGTGAATGAATTTCACGAGCCCCCGACCTTTAATGGTGTCGCCCGCCCCAACTTCGATAACCACGTCATACCCACCACGTGGCGGGATATCGGTCTCGGCGCGGTAGGCACCTTGTCAG
>JALYPB010000261.1 GCA_030856585.1 Gemmatimonadota bacterium
ACCGAAGCTGCTCCGGGCCGAACGCCGCCGGCAGCAGCTCGGAAAGACGCCACCGCACCGTTCCTTTGGATCCGACCCCGTCGATCGGCAGATCGAGACCGAACTCTGCCAGGACCTGCCGGCAAGCGCCACAGGGAGCCGCGGGAGGGTCAACATCGGACACCACTACCGCGCGCTTGAACCGGGTCACACCGGCGCTGACCGCGGCGCACACCGCCGCGCGTTCCGCGCAGATGGTCAGTCCGTACGAGGCGTTCTCGACGTTGCACCCGCTGAAGACGGCTCCGTCATGGCTCTCGAGCGCGGCACCAACCCGGAAGCTCGAGTAGGGAGCGTACGCGCGGGCCTGAGCCGTTCGTGCGGCAGAGATCAGAGAATCAGTCAAGCCAAACCTCGGGTAAAAACGAGGTGCCGGCATCCAGTGCCGGTACCCCAAGAAAGTCAGCAACGGTCTGACCGATGTCGGCGAAGGTGCGACGACGGCCCAGATCCGCAGGTCGGACCTTGGGGCCGAACACCAGCAGCGGGACGATCTCGCGTGAGTGATCGGTGGACGGCGTGGTCGGGTCATTGCCGTGATCGGCGGTAAAGATAACGAGGTCATCCTCGCGGACACCGTTCAGCAGCCGGGGCATGCTCCGATCGAGCTCCACCAGGCCTCGGGTGAAGCCCGGGATGTCGTTCCGGTGCCCCCAGGTCTGATCGAACTCGATCACGTTTGCCAGAAGCAATCCGCGGTGCATCGCTGCCAGGGCTCCCTCGATCAGAGCGTACGCCTCTGCGTTAGTCTCGGTGTGGATGCTGGTGATACCGCGGCCCGCGAAGAGGTCGTCTACCTTCCCGACGCCCACTCGCGGTATCTGCCGCTCCGCCAGCCGGTCCAGCAGCGTGGGGCCCGGCGGAGGCAGGCTGAAGTCCCGCCTTCCCGCTGTCCGCTTCCAGGCACCGGGCTCACCTGCGAAGGGCCGGGCGATGACCCTGGAGACGCCGTGCTGTCCCCGGAGCAGCTTCCGGGCTGTCAGGCAGGCGCCGTAGAGCTCGGCAGGCGGCACCGTCTCCTCGTGGGCCGCAATCTGGAAAACACTGTCCGCGGAGGTGTAGACGATCCAGTTGCCGGTCCGCCGATGTTCCGCACCATGCTCGTCCAGCACGGCGGTCCCGGAAGCCGGCTTGTTCCCGAGCACCCCGCGCGACGTCAGCCGGGCAAACTCATCGATCACCGTCGCAGGAAAGCCGTGCGGGTAGGTGGGGAAGGGCGAATCCAGGAGCAGGCCGCAGATTTCCCAGTGCCCGGTGGTGCTGTCCTTGCCAGGACTGGCGGGCTCGCAGACCCCGTGGGCGGCAGCCGGGGAGGCCACTGGTGCTACGCCGGCCAGTTCGGCGCAGCGGCCCAGCCCCAGGGTTTCGAGCCGCGGGATCAAGAGCCCTCCCACCGCGCGAGCCACATTACCCAAAGTGTTGCTGCCCTGATCCCCATAGGACCCGGCATCGGGCGCCGCACCGATACCCAGGCCGTCCAGAACGATGATTGCCGCGCGTCGCATCAAGTCTTCGGCATGGTCTGCACGAAGCGGAACCGGAGCGCCGTCAGGGCCTGATCGAGCAATTGTTTTTCATCGGGATCGAGCCGTTCTGTGGTCTTATCGGCCAGCATGCCGAGCGTGTCGATCAGGGTCTGCGCCAGTTGGCGCGCGCTCCCCATACCTTCCGCCCCGGGTGGGAGCTCTCCGCTGAGAGCGGCTTCGGCCTGGTGGGACAGACCCAGGACGAGCGACGCGAAGTGGGGATTCACGGAGTTCTTTCGTAGCGGCGGACGATACGGCCCCCCAGGCGGGTCAGGAGCTCGTAGGAGATGGTGCCGGCGGCTGCGGCTTGCTGGTCGAGCGAAATGAGCCCGCCGAAGACCGTTGCCACGTTTCCCACGGCTACATCGTCCCCCACTACTGCCATACACATGTCCATGGTGACTCGTCCCACTATCGGTGTCAGCCTGCCGTTCAGCTCCAGTTGACGCGGGGACGGGTCCGGTCCCGAGGCAGGACTCGCACGGGGAAAGCCATCCGCATAGCCTATCCCGACCGTGGCCACCCGGGCCCCCCGCTGGGCCCGCCAGGTCGCACCGTATCCGACGGTATCTCCGGCCGAGATCGAGCGAACTGCCACAACGCGAGCACGCAGCGCGGCAACCGGCTTCGGTGGTGCCGAACCGGCATCTCCGCCGTACAGATAGATGCCGGGACGGACGAGATCAGCGGCGAACTGTTTGCCGCGCAGGGCCGCGGCGCTGTTAGCCGCATGGATCAGGGGCGGTCGTCCCGGCAAGGTGCGGAGCGCCTCATGGAACCGATCCCATTGCCGTTGGGTACCGTCGGCATCCGATTCGGCGGCAAGGAAGTGGGTGAACACGCCTTCCCAGCCTTTCGCTGCCGGAAGCACGCCGCCCAACCGGCTCAGGCTGGCTCGGTCGTCCCACCGGACACCTGCCCGGCTCATGCCGGTGTCGATTTCGACGTGGAACGGTTTGTCGCCGTGGGCAACCCAGGCCTCGAGTGCAGGGACATCGCCGATGCACGGCCGCAGGTCGAGATCGAGGTAATGCCCTATGGCCTGCGGTTGCAATGGCGTCATCACCAGGAGGGGCCGGGTGATTCCCGCCGTGCGCAGCACTCGAGCCTCGTCGAGCGAGGCCACGCCGAAGCCCCAGGGATCGAGCGCCTCGAGTGCTCGCGTCACCTCAATCGCGCCCAGTCCGTAGCCGTTAGCTTTGACCATCGGCAACAACCGGCTGCCGGAGACCGCGGCCACCGTGCGCGCATTTGCTACCAGCGCCGTCAGGTCGACGTCCACCCAGGCGCGGGTCGTCTCGGGGGAAAAGGTCATGGGCGAGCCGGCGGTATGATATTCGTCGCGAGGGATAAATGCAAGACAATTCAGCGCTTGGACGCGCCATGACCATGGTGCGCGACCTTCGAAATCGGTGCGCCTGGGATCGGGCGCAAACCCGGGAAACGCTTCGTCCCTACCTGGTGGAGGAAGCGCTGGAGCTGGATCACGCGCTCGGAGAAGGACAGCCGGCAGAGATCCGGGGAGAGGTCAGCGATCTGCTGCTCCATCTGGCCTTTCAGTTGGTCATCGCCGAGGAGCTGGGCCAGTTTAACAGCAACGACGTGGCGGTTGAGCTGGAAACCAAGATGCGCCGGCGTCACCCGCACTTGTTCGCGCTGGGTGATGCCGAGCCCTGGGAGCAGATTAAACGGCGCGAACGAAAGGGCCATGTGCTCGGCGGGCTGATTCCCACCCTTCCGTCGCTCCTGATGGCGCACCGGCTTCAGGAACGCGCGGCGTCCGTCGGCTTTGATTGGCCAGACGTGCAAGGGCCGCTCGACAAGGTTCGTGAAGAACTGAGCGAGGTGGAGGATGAGCTGCGTGCCGCCAGGAGTGCGGCTGAAAGCCATCAGGAGGCGGACCCCAATGCCCCTGGTCTCCCACCGAGCGAAGCGTTGGTGGAGGAGGTGGGTGACCTGCTGTTCGCCGTCGTCAATCTGGCACGAAAGGCCGGGGTTCAGCCGGGCCTTGCTCTCGATCGAGCCAATCGAAAGTTCCGCCAGCGATTCGAGGGAATAGAGCGGCTGGCTGGTGAGCGCGGAATGGAGATTGAAAATGTGGGCTTGGAGGTGCTGGATGGGCTGTGGGAGGAAGTGAAAGGCGTGAGCGGTAAGCGGTAAGCGGGAGGGGTGGTTGGCCCGCTTACAGCTCACCTCTCACCGCTTACGCTGTTCCCCTCACGGGTACAGTCTGTGTATCTGCCTGGGGAACGCGATCGCCTCACGAATGTGGGGAATTCCACAGATCCAGGCCACGGTGCGCTCCACGCCGAGCCCGAAGCCTGAGTGGACGAAGGTCCCGTACTTTCGCAGGTCGAGGTACCAGCGATAGACCTCGGCGTCGAGTCCCTGTTCCTTGATGCGAGCCAGCAGTTTATCGTAGTCGTCCTCCCGCTGGGACCCGCCGATGATCTCTCCGTACCCTTCGGGCGCCAGACAATCGTTGTTCAGGACCGTTCGCGGGTCATCGGGGTTTTCCTTCATGTAGAAGGCCTTCACCTGCCTAGGGTAGTTATAAACGAAGACGGGACGATCGAACTCCTTCGCCAGCAGGGTCTCATCGTCCCCGCCGAGATCGCTGCCCCAGCTGATGTCGGAGCCCAGAGTGTTGAGCTTGGTGACTGCGTCCGAGTAGGAGATCCGGGGAAACGGGGCGAGGACTCGCTCGAGTGGCGCGGTGTCGCGCTCGAGCTCCTTCAGCTCTTCCTTCCGCCGGTCGAGCGTCCGGGCCACGATGTGGCTTACGAACTCCTCCTGCAGCCGCATGTTGGCGTCCGAATCGTTGAACGCCACCTCGGGCTCGACCATCCAGAATTCGGTGAGGTGGCGCCTTGTCTTGGACTTCTCGGCGCGGAAGGTGGGGCCGAAGCAGTAGACTTTGCCATGTGCGGCAGCGGCGGCTTCCACGTAGAGCTGCCCGGTCTGGGCCAGATAGGCGTTACCGAGGTCGAAGTACTGGGTAGCAAAGAGATTGCCCGCCTCCTCACCGATGGCACCGGTCAGAATCGGGGTGTCGACCAGGATGAAGTCGCGCTCGTAGAAGAAGTCGCGGATAGCCTGAACCACCTCGTGGCGCACCCGGGCTACTGCCGCCTGGCGCCGGGTTCGGAGCCACAGGTGTCTATGCTCGAAGAGGAAAGTCGTCCCATGTTCTTTAGGGGTGATCGGGTAGTCCTGGCTGGCGCCCAGTACCTCTACATTCTGTAGGGCCAGCTCGTAACCACCCGGTGACCGCGCCTCCTCCCGTACCACGCCGGTGAGGGCCACGCTGGTCTCCTGAGTCAGCGATCCGAACGCCGCCCAGGTCGACTCGGGCACCTCTTTCTTGGACAGGACCCCTTGCACCGTTCCCGAGCCGTCTCGTACTACGACGAATGCGATCTTGCCACTCGACCGGGTGGTGACCACCCAGCCGCGGAGCGTGACCGTTTCGCCGACGTGCGCGCGGAGCCCGCTGATCTGTACTGCCGCCATGCCATATCCGATGGGAAAATGAGGCTGAGCCGAGGAGCGTTGAGTCTAGCCGTCCTCCTGGGAAGCGTCAACGCGGCGTGCGTCAATTTCCGGCCGCCGCCGACCCCGATTGCCGCCGCCGCTGCCGGCGACGCTCCCACGCCGGTCTGGACAACGCGAGCCGGCAAGCACCTTGCCGGCCAGATGAGCGTGCAGGACAACACGCTGTACGTCGGCGGCTCGGACCGAAAAGTCTACGCAATTGATCTGGCCAGCGGCGCGGTACGCTGGTCGGCGCGCCTCTCCGGAATGATCCTGGGAGGTGTGCTTCTGCAGGGCGACACGATCTACGTCGCTACCTCACGTCCCGACGGCCAGGTGCACGCCCTGCGGCGGAAAGACGGCAAGAAAATCTGGCGCGTCTCCCCCGGCACTATCGCCGCTCCGCTGGCCATGATAGGGGGGGTGCTCGTGGCTGAGACCCAGCGGGGTGATGTTCTCGCACTGGATCCCGCATCCGGCAAGCTGCGCTGGCGCCGTCGGGTCGGGGTCGCCAGGGCACCAGCCGCTGCGGCTGGTGACGGTGCGATTCTGGTCTCCACTACCGATTCGCTCTTTCGAGTCGCCGTCTCGGATGGAAAGGTCTTGCATCGGGCGTCCTCGCCCGGCAGCGTCGTGGCTCCGTGGCTGGCCCACGGGGGGGCGCTGCTGGCCGGCACCACCGATTCGCAGGTGGTATCCATCCGTCCCACCGACCTTCAGCGGCTGTGGGCTCTACCGGTCGACGCCCCGGTTCTGGGCTCGGTCGCCGCCCTGGGAGACACGCTGTTCCTTGCTACCAGAGTAGGCACCGTCTACCGCATCGATCCCGGCTCCGAGCCTAAGGCGGTGCGAGTCGCCAGTCTCGACTGGCCCGTCACCGCCCCGGTGACGATTCTGGGTGGCCACATCATTCTGGGTGGCGCGGACGGAACAATTCGAGCCCTGCGACCGGACGGCACCGAGAGCTGGCGGCTACGGGTCTGGCGGCCGGTAGAGCTTCCCCCGGTACCCCTCGCCGACGGCCTGCTCGCCATCGGCGGCAACGGCGACCTCCACCGGTACCGGAGATGATGGCGCGGGTTTGCACCGCCCTGATTATGCTGTCTCTTCTTGCCGGGCGCGGGGAAGCACAGGGGCTCGGCCCCGGGGTCAAGTACGGGAAGTGGGTCGTTCTGGCGGGCTCTCTCGGAATGAACTATCTGGCAGTCCGGGCTCACAACCGGGCCCAGGATACCTTCGACGTTCTGGAATCTCAGTGTAGCGTGGCTCAGGAGCGCTGTGCCCTCGGACCCGGCGGCGCCTATGCGGATCCCGAGATCGAGGGCCTCTATCAGACATCGCTCCGGTACGATCGTCGGGCGCGCCTGTGGCTCATTGGCGGTGAGACCGCGCTGGCCGGGGCCGCGGTGTTGTTCGTCTGGGAGCTGACCCGGCCCAAGGGCCGACCGGACAATATTCCGTTTGAGCCGGAGGTGCGCAGCCTGCGTACCGGTGGTACAGGATTGGGGGTGCGACTGGCGTTCTAGGCTCTTCGGAGTGCGGTGCAGGCTGGGATCGTCCTGACAATTTTCACCACAGAGGCACAGAGGTAACGTCTGCAAACCAGAGCACCGTCAGCCATTGATGATGCGGTTTACACCATACCTCGATGATTACGGATTGCTCTACCAGAATGTCGAGGCGATACCCACAATCCAGACTGAGGCCCCGATATTGGACCGGCAAAGCAACTTGTTGCTGGAACTCAATCCCTTGGAAATTCAACTCCCTACACAGACACATTTCATAGGCAGACTCCAGAAGGCCTGGCCCGAGTCTCCTATGTACTTCAATTGCAGCACCCACGATGTCGTGAGTGCAGCCGAAAGATGATCCCTCTGTGCCTCTGTGGTGAATCATCCCGCAATAGTGCCGAATCACCACCAAGTCCAATAACCGAAAACGTGCAAGCAACAACGGTTAACCCACGCGGAACAACTCCACTGCCCGCGGATACCGCGCCACCGCTCGCTCTCGCAACGGCTGATTCTCCCGCCGCTGCAAGGCGGGATCCCCCTCGATGATCTGTATCGCAAGCTCCCGCGCCCGCGCCAGCAGATCGGCATCGGCCGGCAGCTGCGCGTGACGGACCTCGAACCCTCCAGACTGGCGCGCCCCGATAAGGTCGCCCATTCCCCGCTCTGCCAGATCCAGCTCGGCAATCTTGAAGCCGTCCTGCGTGGCCGCGAATCCGTGTAGCCGGTCCGATGCGCCCCCCTCCGCCAGGAGTACGCAGTAGCTCTCCTCGGCGCCCCGGCCGATCCGGCCGCGGAGCTGGTGGAGCTGTGCCAGGCCGAAGCGCTCAGGATGCTCGATAACCATGATGGTGGCGTCCGGCACGTCGATTCCGACCTCGATCACCGTGGTTGCTACGAGGACCTTCAGCTCGCCACCGCGAAAACGCCGCATCACCGAGTCGCGCTCCTCGGCCTTGAGCCGGCCGTGCACCAGCCCCACCTCCAGCTCAGGCCAACGGGCGGCAAGACTCTGCGCCATCGTCGTGGCGGCTCGTAGATCGACTCGCTCCGACTCTTCGATGACGGGTAGGACGATGTACGCCTGCTTTCCCTGCCCGCACTCTTTCCGGACGAACTCGAGCACCCGCTCCCGCTGACCGCTGCTGCGAACAGCGGTGCGCACCGCGCCACGCCCCGGCGGGCGCTGACGGATGGTGGAGACGTCGAGATCGCCGTAAAGCGTCAGGGCCAGAGAGCGGGGAATGGGCGTAGCGGTGAGGAGCAGCACGTCCGGGGCTGCCCCCTTCCCGATCAGTGCAGCGCGCTGCTCCACACCAAACCGATGCTGCTCGTCGATCACCACCAGGCCGAGCCGCTGGAACGAGACGCTTTCCTGAAGCAACGCATGGGTTCCGACCACGATCCGGGCCTGGCCGGCGGCGATCCGTTTCCTGGCTGCCGCCTTCCGGGCCACGGTCTGCCGCCCGAGCAGCAGCTCCGGCTTGAGATCGAGGGGCGCCAACAGCGTCTCCAGTGTCGTCCCGTGCTGCTCCGCCAGCAGCTCGGTCGGGGCCATGAGGGCGGCCTGAAAATCATTCTCGACCGCCAGCAACATGGCAAAGAGCGCTACTACCGTCTTCCCGGTCCCCACGTCGCCCATCAACAATCGGTGCATTCGCTCCGGTGCGGTCATGTCCGCGGTAATCTCGCGGAGTGCCTGTTGTTGGTCTCCGGTCAGCTCCCACGGCAGCCGCTCCTTGAGCTGACTGGTCAGCTGCCGCTTGATCGTGAAGGCCACCCCACTCCGATGGCGCTTCGCAACGGCCCGCGCCCGGATCAGCATCAGCTGGAGATCGAAAAGCTCGTCGAACGCCAGCCGTCGTCTGCCCCGCTCGGCCTCCTCCGCGGAACCCGGGCGGTGCACCGCGCGCAGCGCATCGGGCAGCGCCGGTAAGTCGAGACTCTGACGCAGAGCCGGTGGAAGACCGTCATGGGAGAGCGAAATCAGCTGGTCGAGATGCCGGTCGATGAGCGACCGGATAACCTTGTGGCTCAGCCCTTCAGTGGCGGGATACACCGGCAGCACTTTTCCGGCGGTGAGCGGATCGGCGTCGCTGTCGGTGTCGGCCAGGATCACGTACTCCCGGGGAGCCATTTGGCGGCCGTGGTAGAACCGGACCGGGCCCGAGACCAGCAGGGTCTGACCGACGGCGATGGTGCGATCGAGAAATGCCTGTCCCGGCCAGACGCACTCCAGGACGCCGCTCTCGTCGCGGAGCACCGCGTGGAAGATTCGCAGGCCGCGGCGGGTCGGAAGCACCCCCTTGGCCACGACTCTGCCGACGCACGCCACCTCGTGGCCAATCTCCGCCTTGGCCAGCGGCGTCACAGTAGATGCGTCTACATAGCGATGAGGAAGGTGCCACAGGAGGTCGCGCGCGGTGCGGATGCCCAACCGCTCCAGCGACTCCGCGCGCCGCTCTCCGATCCCCTTGAGGAACTTGACCGGCGTGTCGAGGCGAGTGGCGGCCGGAGCGGCGCGAGGAGGCATTCGCGGGCTAGGAGGCCTCGACCGGTGTTTCTGCCAGCAGATTTTCCGCGAACCGCTCCGGGTCGAATGGCTCCAGGTCCTCCACCGATTCGCCCAGGCCGATGAACCGGATCGGCAAGCCGAGCTCTCGCCGGAGCGCGGCGACCGCGCCGCCCCGGGCGCTGCCGTCGAGCTTGGTGACCACGACCCCGGTGGGAGAGACCGCCTCGGAAAAGAGCTTGCCCTGCTGAATGGCGTTTTGGCCTACCGTCCCATCGAGCACGAGGAAGGTCTCGTGAGGCGCGCCAGGCAACCGGCGTCCAATGACCCGGGTGACCTTTCGCAGCTCATCCATCAGCCCCTCCTGGGTGTGGAGGCGGCCGGCCGTGTCGATGATGACGGTATCGATGCGCCGGGAAACCGCGGCGTCGATCGCGTCGAAGGCGACCGACGCGGGATCCCCTCCCGGCGCCCCTGCGACACATGGCAGATCCAGACGATTGGCCCAGACCTGAAGCTGAGCGATGGCTCCGGCGCGATAGGTGTCTGCCGCCGCGAGCAGAACCGTGCGGCCCTCCTGCTGAAGCCGCGACGCGAGCTTGGCGGCAGTGGTGGTTTTCCCGGTTCCATTCACGCCCACCAGCAGGATAACGGTGGGACCCGGCTCGGCCCGAGCGATGACGCCGGGGTTTTCGGGTCCGGCGAGCATGGCGCTGAGGCGCTCCCGGAGCGCGCGCTTCAGATCGGCTTCGGTCTTCAGCTTGCCGCGCCGGACTTCATCTTCGAGCGCGCCGGTGAGCTCGACCGTTGCGGAAACCCCGAAGTCCGCCTCGATCAGCACCCGCTCCATGTTCTCGATATCATCGGCATTGAGGCCGCGCATGAGCGCACCCACGTCGGTCAGCGCGATCTGCTTGATGCGCGACCATAGACTCTGCCTCTCGTTGCTCCCCAGTCTGCCTGGCTTCATCCCCTCATCATCCTGATGGTGCGCTGCTTTTTCGCTCGGGACCTTCGGAAATCTACCACCTCAGCGAAGCCCTAGACGCCGGCGAGCCAGCCATTCACCCGAGAGCGCCAGGACACAGATTCCAAACAGCCACAGCCAGTCGCGCGCGGCGGTGCGAGCGGTCGAGCCGGCGTTCCGGCCTTCGTGCGGTGTCAGCGTGACCGGACGCGGGAGCAGCTCGTCGGAGTACTCCTCGACCGCAATAATTCCCCCGCCGCCACCGGAGAGCGCGTAGCGGTACTCTCCCGGCTGGAGCCAGACGGGGGCCCGGCCATCACCGTCGAAGTGAAGCGTATCGCGCCGCTGTCCGGGCGGGCTCAACAGGGACACGGCCTGTGAGACGGCCGGGCCCGATCCCGACCACTCGAAGATGACAGGGCGGCCGCTCTGGACCACGGGCTGGACTGGTCTGGCCACCCCGCTCGCCGAGTCCACGCCACCCAGCAGCCAGCTCATCGTAGCGGCCACCCAGGAGCGGTAGCTTTGCTCGCTCGATCCGCCACGGAAGGGCCAGCGCCAGAGACCCTCGACCGCCACGGTCACCCGGCGGACCCGTCCTTCCTGCCGGCCGAACACGGCGGGGCGCTGGGGGCCACGGCGGCCGAGCTGGGCATAGAGAGCCACCCAGTCGCGCGGGCCCGTCGCCATGGGCGTGAGCAGGAAGGCCGGGGGGAACGAGTCCACCGGTTGAGCGAGAAACGCTCCCGCCACCGGAGATGCGTCTCCGGGGGAGAGGTACCAGTCACCGGGTACCTGAGCCTCCCCGCCCTCGCCGCTTGGCCAGCTCCAGATGCCTCGGGCGGTTGTTCCCTCCGCCACGCTGTTGGCTCCGCCCTTGAGGACCAGCAGGTCGGCCCGCCGCGCCGCGCGCTGCACCGCGTCGCGAGGAACGGTTCGGAGATCGGTCATTGTACGCCAGCGGTCACCGTCCAGCCGGACATAGCCGCGGATGGGGAGCTGCCCGACCTCGCGCAGGGTCCGATAGAGAAACCGGCTGTCCCAGTCCGCTGGTGCGGCGAGGAACACCACTCCGGGTGTGGGTGCAATGGTGACCAGGTGAAGTCGGGAGTCGGTGCGAGGCTCGGAATCGGCGCTGCCGGTGAGCGCAATCCTGAGGAGGTGGCCGCCGGAGGAGAGCCGAGCCGACGGCACCGCGATCCGTGCCCGCCCGCCGGCCTCACCGCGAAGCCGCACCGTTCTGAGTGCCAGGCGGCCGGTACCCGAGAGCACCTCGACTCGAACACTATCGGCGGTGTTTCCGCCCGTTGGCTGGACCTCAACGTCGAGAGGAATCGAGTCTCCCTCGCTGACCCGGCTGGGGCCGGTTACCCGGGTGATCGCCAGGTCGGGACGGGGGGCGCGCGGAAACAGTCGCACGCTGCTGCGAGTGAGAAGATCCGGCGGGACTTCGCGAATATCCTCGACCTCACCATCGGTTACGACGATCAGTGGTCGATCGGACGCGGAGGCGGCAAGCAGTCCCGCTGCCAGCACTGAACGGCCGCGGGTTGGAGTCGAGTCCTGGCGGGAGCGTGCATCGCCGAATTGCCGCACCTCGCCCCAGCGGACGGCCGAGTCCTGTGCTTCGGTCCAGCGGCCGCTGGCGGCGCCCATACTGAGCGAGGCGTCGAGCAACACGAGGGGACGCAGTGGCGCGCTGGGAACCGGGCAGCTCACATTAACTAGCAGGAGTCCAAGTGCGGACCAGGCGATCGCACGGCAGGTAAGGGGGATCCAGCCGCGGCCCCCCAGGCGCTCGAGGCCGAGATAGGTGAATGCCGCCAGCCCGGAGGCGGCGAGGACTACAAGGACGGTGAGCATACTGTGGCCCGCAGGGCCTCCGACAGCGTCAGCTGCCCCTCATACAAGGCCCGTCCCACTATGACGCCGCCGAGACCGGCCCGGCAGATCGCGCGAACGTCGCTGCTGCCCGCAACGCCGCCGCTGACGATGACCTGCGCGCCGAATATCTTCATCGACACGGCGCCGGCCAGGTCCGGACCACTGAGCATGCCGTCCCGGGCGATGTCGGTATAGACCAGAGTTTCGATGCCCGCTTGCACGACACGGCGGGCCAGATCTTCGGCCCGAGTGGTCGAGGTCTCGGTCCAGCCCCGCACCGCAACCAGGCCGTCCCTGCTGTCGATTCCCACCGCCAGGTGTGCGGCATCTACCAGACCGAGCATCTCGGGGACAAAGCCCGGATCGACCGCTGCAGCGGTGCCGATTACCGCACGAGCGAAGCCCAGATCCAGCGCTTCGCGGATCAGGTGCGGGCTCCGCAATCCCCCGCCGAGCTGTAGCTGCACCTTCGTCGCAAGACGATCGGCAATCAGGCGAAGCACCGCCAGGTTTTCACCGGTGCCGAACGCCCGGTCCAGATCGACCACATGAATCCACCGGGCCCCCTGCTCCAGAAAGCGTTCCGCCACCGCTACGGGATCGTCCCCATAAACAGTTTGCCGCGCCCGCTCGCCCTGACTCAGGCGAACGACGCGGCCATTCCGAATGTCGATGGCGGGAAGGAGGTCCACTACTCGGGCGCTACGGCAGCCACCGTTTGGGGGTTTCAGCTGAGCGCCGGGCGGTCGAGCTGGACTGAGCGACCGCACTGCTGGAATCGCGGAGCAGGAGGACGAGGCGGTCGCGCTCCTGTTCGAAGGCGGCGCGATCGGCCTTGGCTACGGGCGCCCCGCCGCCGATCTTGACCCGCCTCGAGTCCTTGGCCACGCCGTTCATCCGGAACTCGTAGTGCAGGTGAGGACCGCTGGCGAGGCCGGTTGAGCCGACGTACCCGATGATCCGTCCCTGCTCGACCCGCGAGCCCCGCTGGATCTTGCGGCCAAATCCACGGAGATGCCCGTAGCGGGTGGTGATCCCGTTGAGATGGCGAAGCTCCACCAGATTGCCGTAGCCACCGGCCCAGCCGGCCCGAAGGACCACGCCGTCGCCCGCTGCGAGGACCGGCGTCCCGGGACGAGCCGCGTAGTCGGTCCCCTCGTGCCGGCGCGTGCGGCCCAGCACCGGATGATACCGGCGGTACGCGAAGTTCGAGGATATCCGGCGAAACTCGACCGGCGCTCGGAGAAACGCCCGGCGGAGCGAGCCCCCGTCGGCGTCGAAATACACAGCGCTGCGCGAGGTGGACGGAGAGAAGCGGATTGCGGTCAGGCTTTTGCCCGAAATCGTCAGGTCGCTCGCGAGAACCCGGCCGAACCGAGCCTCACCATCTTCGGAGATCAGCCGCTCGAAGACCACCTGGAATCGATCCCCGGGCCGGATGTCGCGGGTAAAGTCGATCTCCCAAGCATAGACATCGGCCAGGTCCCACGCCAGCCGCTGACGATTGTTGCTGTCGAGCTGATCGTCACTTACCCCCGCGTCGAGCGCTTCGTAAAGCGAGTTGTTGATAGCCCCTTCGATACGTACATCCTGCGCACGCCACCGGATCGGCTCTGCCTCCGCGTTCCAGCCATTGGAGATCCGGCGAAAAATGACCCGCTGCTCCGGCGTGGTGCGCACCACAATACGGCTCGGGGCGGAGTCACCGGTGGTCTGACGGAAGCTGAAGACCAGCCCGGGCCTGAGCCGCCTGGGATTGAGCGCCAGGGTGGGATCCAGACGCTGGAAGTCGATCCCATCGACCTTGTTTCGGGCGAAGAGATCCGACAGGGTCTCTCCGCGCTGCAGCGTGTCGATGGTTTCGGTAAAGTTATCCGGGGGAGGCGCAGCGGTAGTGGAATCAGCAGGAGGCGCAGGCAGTCGATGCCACGGCCACGACCCGCTCAGGCCGAGGAAGGCCGCGGCGCCGAATACCAGGGCCGCGATAGAAAGGCCCAGTCCCCGCAGCATCAATCCATCTGCCGTCGGATGAACGTGGGGATCTCCATTTCCGGTACATCAGTGGGTGCGCCCGGCGCGGGTGTCTGGTGGATCCGGGGCTGCGACCGGGTGATGGCCGGTGCTGCCGCCAGAACCGGGGTCGAAGGCCGCTGCTGCCTCTGAGCGGGAAAGTTGATTACGCCGGCGGCTCCGGACGCCCGTCCCACTGGCTGGTCCGCTGTCGCGGGGCGATCGAAACCGGTGGCAATGACGGTGACACGCACCTCACCGTGCATGGCAGGGTCATTCCCCGCTCCGAAGATGATCTCCGCGTCGTCCCCGACCGCGTCGTGAATGATGTCATTGATCTGGGTCGTCTCGCCCAGGGTCAGGTCGTCGCCACCGATGATGTTGATCAGCACACCCATGGCGCCCGCGATGGAGATGTTGTCGAGCAGCGGGCTGGAGATGGCCTGTTGGGCCGCCTCGAGCGCCCGGTTCTCGCCCCGTCCGATCCCGGTACCCATGAGCGCTGCACCGCCGTTTTGCATGACGGTCCGAACGTCGGCGAAGTCTACGTTGATGATGCCGGTCGAGGTGATGAGGCTGGCAATACCCTGGGTGGCGTGGAGCAGGACTTCGTCGGCTTTCTTCAGTGCCTCCTGGAACGGGATGCCCTTCCCCACCACTGCCAGCAGCCGCTCGTTGGGGACCACGATCATGGTATCCACGTTCTTGCGCATCTCGGCGATGCCGCCCTCTGCCTGTTTCATCCGGCGCCGGCCCTCGAACAGGAACGGCTTGGTAACGATGCCGACGGTGAGGGCGCCGGCCTCACGCGCCATCTGGGCCACGACCGGGGCAGCCCCGGTTCCGGTGCCGCCACCCATGCCGCAGGTGACGAAGACCATATCGGCCCCCTGA
>JALYPB010000387.1 GCA_030856585.1 Gemmatimonadota bacterium
CCTTTGTGGACCAACCGCTGGCGCTCAATCGCATGTTCGGCCCCGATGGGCTGCGAAGCCAGGGTGTCAGGGTGTCTTGGCTGGTGCCGACCTCCTGGTACACCGAGGCCCTGATAAGCGTTCTCAACAGCGCTGGTGGGACGACCTTTAGTTTTCGCTCGGATGAATCGTCAGACATCCATGGAGGTGCACCCGCAGAAAGTGGCGTGCGGACCGTCCAGGACTTGTTGTTCGTTCCTCGGATTGCCACGTCGATCGATCTGACCGATACCCAGGTGCTGTTGATGGGCGCTTCGGCGGCGTTCGGCCCGAATAACTCCGGGCCTGACGCCAACACGCAGATCTACGGTGCCGATGTTTACTGGAAATGGAAGTCCTCCACGGCGCGGCAGGGATTCCCCTTCGTGTCGTCCCAGACCGAGGTTCTGTATCGCCGGTACGATGCGGCAGCGCGGGTGGCCGTCGATGACCCGGTGGTCACGTTGCCCCCCGAGACGCTTAGTGACCGGGGCATCTACTCCCAGGTATTGTGGGGACTCAAACCCCGCTGGATCGCCGGGCTACGGGGCGAGTTTGCCAGCGGCGACAGCGCGGCGTTCGGCTCGCCGCTGCGCGGTGACCGTTTTCGCCTCTCGCCAAATGTGACATGGTATCCGACCGAGTTCTCGAAGTTGCGGCTGCAATACAACTATGACCATCGCCAGGGAATCGGCAGTGACCACTCCGTGTGGTTTCAGTTCGAGTTTGTCCTCGGCGCCCATGCATCACACAAATTCTAACTACAAGAAGTGACATGACAATCATACTTCTCGCCCGCATGGCAGCCGCCGCTCTGTTCGCGTTGCCGGGCTTAGGATCATCGTCGTCGAAGAAGCTCACCGTCGTGGCCACCACACCTGACCTTGCGTCGCTCGCCAAGGTGATCGGCGGTGATGCGGTCGAGGTAAAGGCCCTGGCCAAGCCGACCGAAGATCCCCACTACGTGGACGCCAAGCCCAGCCACATTGTCACGCTCAACCGCGCCGATGTGCTGATCGAAGGCGGTGCGGAGCTGGAGCTGGGCTGGTTGCCACCGCTCCTCGAGAGCGCGCGCAACGCCAAAATCGCCGCGGGCGCTCCTGGCCGCATCGTTGCTTCACAAGGAATAAGGATGCTCGAAGTTCCCACCACGTTCGACCGCTCCAAGGGTGATGTTCACCCGTTCGGGAATCCCCACTTTCTGCTCGATCCGCTCAACGTGAAACTTGTTGTCGCGCAGATGGCCGAGCACTTTGCCCTGGTTGATCCCAAAGCCGCAGATCTTTTCAGAACCAACCTGAGGACATTTGACGCCGCACTCGACTTGAAGCTGGCCGCGTGGCAGAAGCAGCTCGCGCCCTACCGCGGTGCGAAGATCGTGACATACCACCAGGATTTTGTCTACCTTGCCAAGCGATTCAACCTGGATGTCGTCGCGACCCTGGAGCCCAAGCCGGGTATATCGCCATCGCCTGCCCATCTGGCCAAGGTCATTGCGACGATGAAGGCGGCGAATGCACGGGTGATTCTCGTTCAGCCTTACCAGAACCGCAGAACGGCGGAGACGGTGGCCCGTCAGACCGACGCGGTGGTGCTCGATATCGGGCAGCAGCCTGGCGCCCTCAAGAACACCGACACGTATTTCGCGTTGATGGACTACATGGTGGGAACACTGGCTACCGCCTTGCGGGAACAGAAATGAATCCCCTCGACATTCAGGTCATCTGGGAGGTCATGAAGTGGCCGCTGGCAGCCAGCCTCATTCTCCCGCCGCTGCTGGTCTATCTCGGTCTCCACGTGGTCGAGCGCGAGGTGATTTTTGTGGACCTCGCGCTGGCGCAGGTGGCGACGCTGGGCACCTGTGTAGGCCTGATCATGGGGTATCATTTCGATGATCGCGTCACGTTTTGGATATCGCTCGGCGTAACGTTTCTCGGGGCGGCACTCTTCAGTTGGTCGCGCAGCAGCGAGAAACGGCCGGTCCCCCAGGAAGCCATCATCGGGATTACGTTCGTGGTCGCCGCGGCGGGAGTGATTTTGCTGCTGAGCCGCGTAGCGGGGGGAAAGGAGGAGCTTGAGCACTTGTTGACCGGCGATATCCTCAACGTGACCGGGTCGGAAGTAGGTCAACGGGCAGCACTGTTTGTGGTGCTGGCGGTCTTCTATGCCGCGTTCCACAAGCGGTTCGCGCTGATTTCGTCCGATCCCGCAGCAGCGTTTGCCCAGGGGTTGAAGGTTCGGCTGTGGGACTTCCTGTTCTATGCGGCGTTTGCTTTGGTCGTTGTGAGCTTTGTGCGCGTCGCCGGCGTGCTACTGACCTTCGCCTATCTTATTGTGCCCGCCGTATGTGGGGTGATGCTGGCGCATCGGTGGATGCGTCGCTTGGCGATCGGGTGGGGGATTGCCGCGTCAGCGAGCCTGCTGGGACTGTGGACATCCTATCGCCTGGATTTGCCCACCGGTGCCGCGATTGTCTGTGCCTGTGGATTGCTTCTGGTCCTGGTGAGCTTTTTCGCGGTTGCGCGGCGAGCTTAGTCTTACCGCTTCTCCGACCGCTCCAGCCCGGCAAGCACGGAGATGGCCGCGCGGCGCGTCTCTACTCTCGCGCGCGGGACCGCGGTGGGGTAGCGGGCAACGCTCTGAGGGTCGCGCGCCCGGTCTCCGGCTGGACCGGGCGAGATGGGGCGGCGCTCCGGCGAATCAGCTCGAGGTGAGTTGCGACGATGTCCGCCAGCCGCTGGGCAGTATCTACGTGCGATTCGGTCAGCGCTTTCGGCACCTCTGCACTGAAGATCAGGGCGCCGCTGACCTTCCCCTGAACCCGCAACGGCACGATCAGTTTGCTCTCCTCCGTCGTCCTGGCAAAGACGTGCGGTACCTCCCCCTCAAGCACGCGGGCCAGCGCAGTTCCGGTTACCGGTACGGGCGGAAGCTTGAGGAGTGCGCGCCGTTCTCCGGGCTGTAGCAGGATGACCCGGTCTTCTTCACTGAGCCGAAGCGCGAACATCAGCTTGTTGAAGGGGAGGAGCACCGCGCCCTCCTCCGCGATCAGCCTGGTGACGGCTGCGGCGTCTGACGTAGTCGACAACAGGCTGGCGATGCGAAAGAATGCGTCGGCCGAGGTGTCACGAGCCGGAGGCGGAATAACCGGTGTCGGCTCCGGCTGCTTGCCCTGAGCGAGGTCGAGGGCCCGACCTGATTCAGCCCGGAGGAACCCGGCTACCTGCGGCGCGATCAGCCCGGCCAATAAGACCAGCAGCTCGAGATCGTCCGCGCCGTAGAGCTCGGGCCCGATGCTGCCGACGAGGAGATACGCCACGTGCGGGCCGCCGAGCCCCATTCGGACACCGATGATGGAGCGCACGTCGGCTCCGTTCGACTCAGCCGCGGTGAGAAAGCCCCGAGGCCAGCGGGCATCCTCGTAGGTATCGGACACGAGCAGCCGGGTCTCGGAGCCGAAGATGGCGGCGATGTCCAGATGTTTCCGGCTGATAGTGAGCGAAGGATCGGTCCACAGCGGCCCTCCGGCATGATCGCCCAGACGGAGGTACTGGTCGCCGGAGGCTTCCGGCACCAGCAGCTCTACGTGGT
>JALYPB010000287.1 GCA_030856585.1 Gemmatimonadota bacterium
GCTTCGGGCCACACGCACGCTGCCCGCCGGCTACCACCGCCTCACCGTCGAGGCCCGCGGCAGCGTCCAAACCTGCACGGTGATTACCGCTCCGGTCCAAGCGTGGCGCCGGCCGGGGGCACACCGGAGCTGGGGCGTCGGGACCCATCTGGCCGCACTCCGCTCCCAGCGGAGCAGATCACTGGGAGACCTTCAGGACCTCGAGTCCCTCTGCCGCTGGGTCGGCGAGCGTGGTGGCGATCTGGTCACCGTCCTCCCCCTCGTGCCGACTTTCAACACCCAGTGGCCGGAGCCCAGCCCGTACTCGCCGGTGAGCCGGCTCTTCTGGTCCGAGCTGATACTCGACCTCGGTGAGTCCCACCGCCCGGTGGCGGCTCCCGCTGCCCTGGACGTCACTCGCGGCGATGCCGAGGTCCGCGCCGCCCTCGCGGGCCATCCGGTTCCACCTGCATCGGAGCTGGACGAGGAGCTGATTCGCTACGCCAGGTACCGCGGCGCCCAGGCCCGGCTCGGCCGGAACTGGCGTGACTGGCCGTCGGCCGCGCGCGCCGGCCGCTTGAGCCCTGATCAGGTGGATGCTGACGAGGAGCGTTTCCACCTGATAGCCCAGACCCTGGCTCGTCGCCAGCTCCACGACCTGAGGCAGCGCCTCGACCAGGACGGTTTTCGTTTAGGGCTCGACCTGGCGGTGGGCGTTCATCCGGACGGCTACGACCCGTGGTCGCGCCCGACCCTGTTCGGCGAAGGGATGTCCGTCGGTGCCCCTCCCGACCAGGGCTTTCCGAGCGGGCAGGACTGGGGCTTCCGCCCGGTGCTCCCGGGAGCCTCGCGTCGCGAGGGTCACCGCTACCTGGCGGCGTCCATTGCCCACCAGGCCGGGCTCGCTGGTGTGCTCCGGGTGGACCACATTATGGCCTGGACCCGCCTGTACTGGATCCCCCACGGGTTCGGGCTTCACGATGGGACCTACGTCTCCTATCCCGCCGAGGAGCTGTTCGCGGTGCTGACGCTGGAGTCGCACCGCCACCGGTGCGAGGTCGTGGGCGAGAACCTGGGCACCGTGCCCCGCGAGATCCACCAGGCGCTGCCGCGTCACCAGATCTGGGGGATGTACCTCGCAATGTTCCAGGCCTCGGCGGGTCCGGACGTCGCCCCGCCGACCGCGGCGGACATGGCCCTCATCGGCAGTCACGATACACCGACGTTCGCAGGCTGGCTCAAGGGCAACGACATTGCCGACCGCGTACGCTATGGTCTCCTGGCCGAGTCGGGGGTCCCGGCAGTCACCGAGGAACGACAGAGGGCCGTCCAGTGGCTCGCTGCCCAGTTGGGCAGTACCGTAGAAGACCCGCGTGCATTTCTGACTGCGCTGCTGGAATGGCTGGGGAGATCAGAGAGTCCGCTGGTGGTTGCCTGGCTCGAGGACCTCTGGCTCGAAGAGGTGTCGGTGAACCTCCCCGGAACTCCGTCGTCGGTGCGCCCGAACTGGCAGCGCCCGATGCGGCGGCTGCTCGACGGGATCTTTAACGATTCCGAGGTGGACGAGCTTCTCCGGAGACTCGATCGCGTCCGGCGGGCAGGCTTGAACAGCCATGAAGGTCTCCCTTGAGGCGGCTTAGGCTGATCGCATTCGGAGCCGTCGTTGCTCTCCCCTCGGCATCCCTTGCCCGGCAGTGAACCCGAGGCTGGCGGGTGTCAGGCAGGAGCTACTGGAGATGGCCGAGGAGGATCTACGGGTACGAGCGGAGCTCGCCGCCGATGGGTCGCTGTTCGAGGGCTATCACCCCCGCATGCGGGGGGTCCATGATAAGCATGCGACCCGGCTCGCCCGGATCATGGCGGAGCATGGCTGGCCGGTCGAGCCCCTGGTCGGCGTGGAGGGGGCCCGGGCCGCCTGGCTCATCGTCCAGCACGCTATTGCTCAGCCGGCGATTCAGCGTCGGGCGTTCGGCGTGCTCAGTGCCGCAGCCCGCCGCCGAGAGGTCCCGGCCTGGCAGGCCGCCACGCTGGAGGATCGAATTCGGATCTACGAAGGACGTCCGCAGCGCTACGGTACTCAGTTCGACTGGGACCCCGCCGGTGAGCTGAACCCGCTGCCCATCGAGGATCCAGCCGGTCTCGATGGCCGACGGAAGGCGGTGGGGCTCAGGCCGATGCAGGATGAGATCCAGAACCAACGGGACACCGCAGCGGAGGCAGGCGAGCATGCCCCCGCGGACTGGGAGGGTCGTCGGCGTGAGATGGATATGTGGTTACGAGAGGTGGGCTGGCGGAGCTAGCAATGGGCGACCACTCTTGCCTCCGCGGCCAACATGATGCACAATATTGAGACGGCGAACGATCCGCGCCCAACCTCGTCGGCCCTGCCCCAGCCAGGGTCCCCGTGAGGCAAAGGGGGGTACACTCCCGGATCACTTGATCCAATCCTTTGGGACGCCGCGGGCGTCGTCGCTGGGGGGCGTATCGCCTGTGGCCTGACCAAAGGACCACACCGATGCCTACCGACAAAGACTTCAAGCGCCTGGTTCGCGGGCGCATGCAGAAGACGGGCGAAGCCTACACCACCGCGCGCGCAAACCTCCGGAAGCAAAAGCCCACCGCTGCTGTCTCCCCCGCCCCGGCCGACTACGCCCGGCTGGCCGGCAGGAGCGACGCGATTCTCAAGGAGAAGACCGGCTGCACCTGGGAACGGTGGGTCAGCGCGCTGGATCACGCGAAGGCCTACACCTGGTCCCACCGGGAGATCGCCAAGCACGTGCGGGAGAAGTACAAGGTGCCGGGGTGGTGGGCCCAATCGGTCACGGTGGGCTACGAGCGGATCAAGGGCCTCCGGGCGGTCGGGCAGCGCCGGGATGGCTCCTTCGAGGCCACCAAGAGCAAGACCTTCCCGGTGCCGCTGACCCGGCTGTATGGCGCCTTCCACAACCCGCGCATGCGCAGCCGCTGGCTGCCCGGCGTGGAGCTGACGGTTCGGACCTCCACCCGCGACAAGTCGATGCGGATCACCTGGCCCGACAGGACGTCGGTCGTGGTGGGTTTCGAGGGCAAGGGGCGCGGGAAGAGTCTGGTCGCACTCGCGCACGAGAAGCTGCCCGATCGGGCTGCCGCCGCGCGGTTGAAGGAATACTGGGCCGAGCGGCTCGGCGCGCTAAAGGACATGTTGGCACCAGAGTAGATCAGCCGAGGCTCCCTGCCTGAGGAGGCGGATGAGCGCCGACATCGAAGTGCGCAACGTGTTCACCATGCAGGGGCGGGGTGCGGCTATCATCGGGTACCTTCGCCGAGGCTCCGTGCGCGTCGGTCAACAGACGCGCTCGCCGGCTCTCGGCGGGGGGCCGCACCGCGTTCTGACCCTCGCCGCAGTCCAGACCGTGCACGCGCCTGATGGCGGAGACAATGCGCTCGGGCTCGTGTTTCGTGAACGCCCAACGCTTGAAGACATTGGTTCGGCGCTTCCGCCCGGCACCGTGCTCCAGTTCGAGGACGTCACGGCCGTGGACGGGTCTTGATCGATTCGCGTGCCGCGCGACTCGCCGCGTTCAGCGCCGTGGTTCTCTGGGGAGTCTCGTTTGTCGCTACCAAGGCCGCACTTCGGGAGGTCTCACCCGTCACCCTGATCTTCTCCCGCTTCGCTCTCGGCGTTGCGGTTCTCTTCCTGCTTCTGATATTTCGGCGTCAGTCTCTCATCCCCCCGCGGGATGCGTGGCCCATGCTGGCCCTGATCGGGTTCGTCGGCATCTTCGTGCATCAGATGATCCAGGCTCATGCCCTTACCCTGACCACGGCGATGCGAACCGGATGGCTCATTGGCCTGACGCCGATCTGGTCGGCGG
>JALYPB010000290.1 GCA_030856585.1 Gemmatimonadota bacterium
CCCTCCCCTTCGCTTCGCTCAGGGTCGGGGTCAGGGTGACATCCTTTTGATTCTTCAGCACGGAAATATTCCAGCGGCGGTCAGCCCGGCACATTCGTTGATCCCGAGCGCGAGGTTCATCGCCTGAATGGCCTGGCCGCCAGCGCCCTTCACCAGATTGTCGATTGCAACGCTCACCTGCACCTCGCGTCCGTCAGGGCTCTGGGTAGCATGAATCAGCGCGTAGTTGGTGCCCACCGCATGGGTGAGCTCGGGTGGCGCGTCGAGCACCCGAACGAAAGGCCGGCCGGCGTAGGCGTCGCGAAACCACTGCCCCGCTCCGGGAACGCTACCGCTGATGCCCACTCCCTGCGGCAGATAGGCGTGCAACGTCAGGTAAATCCCGCGCACGAACGGTCCCGAGTGCGCCATAAGCCGGGCTCTGGCGTCGGCCCGACCGACCCACTCGCGCCAGCTCTGCAGCACCTCGGCCTCGTGCCGGTGACCAAGCACAGAGTACGCGAAGAGGTTGTGGGCCCGGGTTGGATGGTGGGTGGTCTCCCTGGGCCGGCCGCCGGCGCCGCTCGATCCGGTCACGGCAAAGAGCGAAGGTGTCACGTCGAGACCCGCGCGAGCCAGGGGATACAGGGCCAGCTGTGCTGCCGTGGCAAAACACCCTGGTGCCGCAATGGCTCCGGCCCCAGCCAGCTTGGTACCGGCAATATCGGCAAGGCCGTAGCGGAAGCGGCCCACCAACTCGGGCGCCGGGTGAGCTCCGTAATAGTGCTGATAAAGCTGAAGATCCTGCACCCGGAAATCGGCGGCAAGATCGACCACCAGGCCGGGGCCGGCGGCAAAGACCTCACCCGCGACCTTGGATGACTCCCCATGCTCCAGGCTGAGGAACACAACGTCACGGCCACGGGCAGTCTCTCCTGCAGTGCTCCCGGCGAAACGGGCGTTTGTGACCCCCGCAAGCCCAGGGTGCACTTCCCCGATGGCCTTTCCGGCCTGGCTTCGGCTGGTTGCCACGCATTCCGTCACCTCGGGATGCTGCAGCAGCAGACGCAGAAGCTCTCCGGCGACGTAGCCGGCGCCGCCGATCACCGCAACTTTCATCGAGCGTCGACGGTCAGGAGTCGGGAATCAGGAGTGGCGGAAGCGATTAAGGGTTGAGCCCTGACTCCTGACTCCTGACTCCCGACCCAGGTCTCGAGCGATGCCCGCACCACCGAGAGCAACCCCGCCGCATCCCGCCGCGCGTTGTGCGCCGGCAGGCCGAGCGCGGTCTGAATGTAGACCTGGCCCACCTCGTTGTCGGTGGCGGGGCCGGTGATGACCGTGATCGGCAGCCGGAATTGGTCCCGCATCAGCTCATTGGCACCCCAGCATGCCACCGGATCCGGCGCCGCCATCACATAGGCGGCACCAACCCTCATGAGCTCGGCATCGAGCAGGATGTCCTGCACCCCGTATTCGCCCAGGATACCGTCGCCCAGCTCGGCGACGATCACATCGGGTTTGGCCCCGGCCAGGCGGTTGAAGATCCCCTTGGCCGTGGTGACCGTCACGCCGGCGTGGGTGCTCGCCACGCCGACGTCGTTGAAGGTGAGCGCGGCTACCGCACCGGCATCGACCATCGAGAGGGCATCTCGCATCAGGGAGACGCCGGTCAGCTTGGCCGCAGCCACCCTGAGGCCTCCGCGCGCAAGACCGCGCACGAGCTCCGTGGCAGCCACCGTCTTGCCTGCGTTCATGCAGGTGCCGGCCACGTAGACTACCGGCACGGTGCTCTCGAGGGTGTCGGCCGGTGGCACCGAGTGATCCTTGATGTGCGCCGGCCGGCCGATACGGTCACCCAGGTCGGGAAACGCGAGGATGGCGCCGAGCACCTCCGCCTTGAACGGCGGGCCGATGTCGGGATTCATCGAGGTACACTGCCCCAGGATCCCCCCCAGGTTGAGCACCTCTATGGTGTCGCCCACGCTGATGTGACTGGGAACTACTCCGGCATAACCGCGGAGCGCGCGCCGGGTGCCGAGTGTGCCGGCGAGAACATCTCCACCGCGCAGCTCCAGCATCCGACCGGTGACGTCCTCGACCGTGTTGTAGGTCGATTTGTCCGCCAGGATCCGCACCGCGAGCACGTAGCCTTCGCTGGCAAGGATCTCGTCACCCACGATCACCTCGGGCGAGAGCGCAGCATTCCGCGTGGACGAGGCGATACGGTCGAGCCGGACGCGCGTGGTGACGACCATCTCATTCCCCCTTAGGTGTTCTTGGTGTCTTTGTGGTGAGGCTTCCGGGGAGCCCCGTTTGCCGCTTTGGCTGCCAGCATGGAGGGCACTGCGGCGACGCGGGCAAATGCCCGTGCCTCTTCCCCGGTCCAGAGCCGGTTCTCTTCACCATAGGTCGCCACCGTGCGGTCCATCATGGAGTGGGGGCTTCGGGTTCCCACCACATGAAAGCGACCCGGGGCCAGTCGAACCCGGGTCTCACCGCTGACCCGCGCCTGCGAGCTGGTGATCAAAGCTTCGATGTCCCGGAGCGACGGATCGAAGTACTGGCCTTCGTGCAGCCGGTCGCCGTAGAAGCGTCCGAGCTGATCCTTCCAGAACGCCTGCCATTTAGTGAGTACCAGCTTTTCCAGCTCCCGATGCGCGCCGATCAGGAGCAGCGCAGCGCCGGCCTCGAACCCGATCCTCCCTTTGATGCCCAGCGCGGTCTCGCCCACGTGAATGCCGCGGCCGATCCCGTAGGACTCGGTCAGGTCGCCCAGGTGCTGAATGAGGTCGGGACCCCCCAGCTTTTCACCATCCAGCTCGACGGGTAGACCGTGCTCCCAGCCTAGAACGACCTCGCTCGGAGCAGGTGCATCAGCGGGAGGTTCGAGCAGATCGTCCGGTGGTCCAGCCCAGGTGTCGTGGGTCCAGCCGCCGCCCCAGGTGGTGCCCCACAGGCCACGATTGATCGAATAGGCGCCCGCCTTGGCCGGAACCGGCAGCCCGCGCTCGGTCAGGAACGCCATGGCCTGGTCCCGCTGGATTCCCTCATCGCGAATTGGCGTCACGATCTGGAATTCGGGGGCGAGCACGCGGAGGGCAACATCAAAGCGGATCTGGTCGTTGCCGGCGCCGGTAGATCCGTGAGCGACGGCAGACGCACCGATCCCACGGGCGGCTTCCACCAGGGAGAGCGCCTGCTGAGTTCGCTCCGCGGCCACGCTCAGGGGATAGACCTCGCCGCGAAGGACGTTTCCCTGGATGAGAAAGCGCACGAAACGGTCGAACACCTGTTGCCGGGCGTCGATCTCATGATGCTCGACCGCGCCCACTTGTTCCGCCTGCCGCCGTATCGCGTTGCGGTCAGCCGGCGAGGCCCCACCCGTGTTCACATAAACGGTGTGGACCGACCACCCGGCCTCGGCAAGGCGGGGGACGCAGTATGAGGTGTCGAGCCCACCGGAGAAGGCGAGCGCCAGAGTGGCGGATTGCATATTGCATAAATATGCACTTGGGCGCGCAGAGCACAAGGGCAGCCCTAGTGGCCAGCGCTACCAATCCTCGGCTACCGCCTGGATCATCGCGGCCAGGCTGGCCACGTCCCGAAGGTCGATCGTCTCGGCCGGCGAATGCGAGTACCGCAGGGGCCAGCCGATCGGTACGTCCGGGACCCCGTACGCGCCGAACACCGACCCGTCGTTGCCGCCGTTGGTGGTGCCCACCTGCAACGGGATGCGGCGGGCTCGCGCCAGTGCAACGAGCGAGTCCACCAGGGGCGCCGGGGTCACGGAGCTGTTGTCCAGCGCCCGCGCCACGGCGCCGTGTCCCAGCGGTGCGAGGCCGAAGCTCGTGGGCTCGAGCGGAGAGTCCGCCGACACGAAGGTATCGATGGCATGGACCCGCGCCGGCCGAAGTCCCAGCGCGTTGGCCGCAGCGCGCGCGCCTTCCAGGCCGATCTCTTCCCGGGTACTCCAGAGGAAGATTACCGTGTGACCCAGACGTTCCGGCCTGAGCCGCCGCACGGCCAGGACCTGGGCCGCCGATCCCACCCGGTCATCGAATGACCGCGCGGTGGCACGGCTCCCGCCCAACCGTACGAACTGTTTGGGCATGGTCAACGTGTGGCCGATGCTGATCCCCAATGCTTCGGCTGCCTGGCGGGAACTGGTTCCGACATCTGCTCGGAGAAACGGTGGTGCGCGCTTCAGCTCGGCTGCGGATCCGGAGTCGCGTGGCATGAACACCCCCGGCACCGGGCTCCGGCCTGTGTGGATCAGGGCCGGTTTGCCCTCCCAGAGGGAGGGGAACAGTCCGCCGACCGGAATCAGATCCAGGGTTCCATCGTCTCTAATAGCGGTGATTCGAAATCCGATCTCGTCCAGATGCGCCACAAAGATGACGGTCGGCTCTCCCTGCCCCAGCGTGAGCCAGAGATTGCCGGCGCTATCGGTCTGGGTGCGTGCCCAGGGCGGCAGCAGTGTCTCGACCACCGCACGCACCGGCTCTTCCATGCCCGACACTCCATAACTCTCCACCAGGGGCGTGAGCACGTCGACCACCTCCTTCACCGCTCGAGTCGAGTTGACTCCGGAGCGGCCTTCATCAATGGCCCGGGCGGCGCCTGCCCCGGGCACAGCCGGGGCACCCGATGTGGCGGCAGATCCGATCCACTTTACCAGTGCGTCGCGTAACGTCTCCACATCCCCCAACGAGACCGTCTCAACCGGGGTGCCGGCATAGGTAGTCGGGAGCGACCACCGGGTGACCCGCCCCAGCTTCGGCCACCGGGCGGCGGCAGCGCTGTCAGCGCCTTGCCGAAGAGCGCCACGTGCACCGGCGTGTCCATCGACGATAACCGTTTCGGCGAAGGGCCCCTGTGCGTTTGCCAGGGTGCCGAGTCCCCGTTCGGACAACTCCTGCTCAACCGCAAATGCCACAGTGACGGAAGGAACCTTCGTCGCCCCCGCTACCGACTGGCGCGCAGCCAGCAGAAGTGCACTGCACGCCGCGCGACGCCCAGCCACCGGTGCCGCCAGCAGTCCGTTGCCATACCTATGGGGTTGCTTGGCCATGGTGAGAGGGGCCAGGACGGTAATGCCCAGACCGATTGCCTCGGCGCGCGAGCCTGCCCCGACGTCGACATAGGCATCATCTACGGTGAACGGGTCATCCGAAATTGTGCGACCGCGGGTGAGATGGATGGATCGAACGGCGACGACCCCTGGAACCGGCCCGCGCCGGCCTTGGATCGTGACCCGATGCCCCTCCAGCTGTTGATCGAACATCGCTGACACTCGCCCCGGAACCCGGCGCAGGGTGAGGTAGCCGTCCTGACGGATTCCCCCAACCACGTATCCCGGCTCATCCAGAGGGCAGACGACCAGGCGCCGGCCCGTCCCTGCCCCCAGTGTCAGCACCGCGTTGCCTGCACGATCGCGAGTAGAGCCCGGCAGTAACCGGAGCACACTGTCCACCAGCGCGCGCTCGTAGCCCGTGACCGCGGACATCGAGCTCAGGCGAGCGGCCATCTGGGGCACGTCCTGAGCGAGCGCCGCAGGCACAGCAGGGAGGAGGAGGAGGAGGACGCCCAACGCGAAGGAAGCGCGCGTGCTCAAAGGTGGCATCGAGCGTGGAGGTGAGTGAGGTAAGCCGCGAGGAGGCCAGAAGCGCTGCCATTTCGAAATGACAGCGCTTCGGCGCACGTCCTTACCTGGTGGGCCCGGCTACCACCCCTATATGCCGGTATCCAAGTCGTGCACGTACAGGGCAGCCCCGTACCCTGAGGGGGCTTCGCTCACTACCTCCCGCATGAGCTCCAGTGCCTCACGCAGGCTCCGGGAGAACGCGTACTCGAGGGCGAGTGGCGCGGGCTCCCCATCTCTGGTCTCCGGGAGATAGGCTGTCAGGAATCGCTCGACGATGACGGGGTGTATTTCACGCTGCGCGGGATGGGGTAGGCTGTGGCGACGTTCAATTTCGGTGAGGAGCCGCTCGGCCACAAAGAGGCGCTCCTGTTCAAGGGCGGCAGCAGGAAGCATCACATATATCCTCAACTCGCATCGTCGGTGCGTCTGGCGCGCAACCGGCAAGTGATAGGAGCGGGCGACGCCAGACGCCACATAAGCCGCCACTGCGACGGTACGTCAACCAATGCGAAAATCCGACGGATGGCGTAAGAGAAGAAAGACCGAAGCGGCTAGACCTCGCTCATTTTTTCCGACGTACCGCGAGGCTGGGGAAGGCGGATGGCCGGTAGCGCGTCCTCGACTTGTTGCCTTCTGGCTTCGTACCCCGGCGGCAGCATCAGGCGTCCCCCTAGTGCGGTGGCCGGCTCGTCCACGGTGAAGCCGGTGGCGTCGGTGGCGACCTCGAACAGCACTCCACCGGGCTCCCGGAAGTAGACCGATCGGAAATACTTCCGGTCGATCACCGGGGTGATGTCGATCCCTTTTGCCTCGATCTCTGCTCGCTTGTCCAGTTGTGCCTGCTCGCTGGCGGCCCGGAACGCGACATGGTGTACCGTTCCGACTCCCTCGGCCCCGCCCCAGAAGCCACGGGCTTGCCTCAGGTAAACCACGCGCCCGAGCCCCGGGCCGGCAACTTGAAAGCGGACCAGACCGCCCTGTTCGCCTGCGGCCTCGAATCCAAGAGTGTTGACCAGGAGATCCGCCGTTCCAGTGTCGCCGTCTTCCCAGAGAGTAGTGCCATGCAGGCCGCGGATGCCATGCTCCGGCACCAGCGGTCCGTCCTCCCAGGCTGGAATTCCCGCTGCCCGCGAATTGGCGACCAGCTCGAGCAACAGCCCGTCCGGATCGGCGAAGGAAAGCACCTGCTCGTCGAAGCGTCGGGCGGGGCCCTCGTACTTGATTCCATGGCTCAGGAGGCGCTCGATCCAGAACCCCAGTGACGCCGGAGGGATCGCAAGGGATACGGTGCCGGCCTGACCGGTTCCCTGCCGTCCCCGGCGGCCGTGCGGCCAAGGGAAGAATGTGAGGATCGAACCGGGCCGACCAAGCTCGTCGCCGTAATAAAGGTGATAGGTGGCGATATCGTCGTAGTTCACGGTCAGCTTGACCAGGCGGAGCCCGAGCATGCCCGCATAGAAGTCGAGATTGCGTTGAGGCTCGCCGGCAATGGCCGTGATATGGTGGATTCCCTTCCTCTCCTCCTGCCTACTTGGGCAGCGCGGGCCCGGAGCCCGCGGCAGTCTGTCCCACTGCCTTTGCGATCTGGTCCAGGTCGGCCAGGGTCAGCTCGAGCGTGGCAGCCCCGATCCAGCCATCCACCTGATCGGGAGAGCGGGCCCCGACGATCGCTCCGGTGACGCCAGGCCATGCGAGAGTCCAGGCGATCGCGACTGCGCTGACGGTGGTGCCATATTGCTGGGCGATCGGCCGCAGGGCATCCCGCAGCGCCAGGTTCCGGCTCAATTTTGGAGGCCTGAAGTCCGGTGAGCGCCGCCGCCAGTCGTCCTCCGAGAGGGACTCGATGCGATTGACCGAAAAGCGCTCGGTGAGAAGGCCCGATTGCATCGGGCTATACACAATGACGCCAGTGCCATGGGCCGCACACCAGGGAATCTCCGCCTCGGCCGCTTGACGCCGGATGAGTGAGAGAGGCGGCTGCAGTGAATCCACGTGCCGCACCACCTCGCACCGCTCGAGGAGCGCCACATCGAAGTTCGAGACGCCGATCGTGCGGACCTTGCCCTCATGTACAAGCCGCACCATCGTCTCCCAGGAATCCTCCACCGCCGTTCCGGTTTGATCGGGCCAGTGGAATTGATAGAGATCGATGCGCTCTACACCGAGCCGCCGAAGCGACGCCTCACACTCGCGCCGGATCGACTCCGGCTCGAGAACCTGGCGCGGAGGCGTCTCCGGCTTATTCTCGTCCCAGACCAGTCCGCATTTGGTGAAGATGTAGGGGCGGCTGGAAACGGGGATACCTTCGAGGGCAAGGCGTACGACCTCCTCCGAGTGGCCCAGGCCGTATACCGCCGCGGTATCGATCCAGTTGATGCCTTGTTCGAGCGCATGCCGAATGCTGGCGATGGAATCAGCGTCCTTCTGGGGACCCCAGCCGTACGCCCAGCCTGCTCCTCCCGCCGCCCCGGCGCCGAAGCCGACCGGGCTCAGGTGAAGATCGCTCTGCCCCAGCCGCCGGGTTGGGAGGGTAGCTATCATGGGGACCGCGGTGCGCGTGGAGTAGGACCTCAATCTGCAACCACAATTGGAGTATGTCCCAACTTAAGTCGGTGAGGGCGGACACCGCGGGCACGGCCTCGTCAACGGGCACGTACGCACGAAGAATCGGGCCGTTCTCCGGGACGATGATGGTTGTCGGAGGCATCATTGGCTCCGGCATCTTCCTTAACCCGGCGCTGGTGGCCGAGCGGGCCCGGACCGTCGAGCTCACCTTGGCGGTCTGGGTACTGGGAGGGGCGATCGCGCTGTTGGGCGCTCTGGTGTTCGCCGAGCTCGGCGCCCGCCGGCCGGTCGCGGGGGGCGGATACGTCTACCTGCGCGACGCATATGGAAGGCTGCCGGCGTTTCTCTACGCCTGGACGCTCCTGCTAGTGATCGCTACCGGAGCCATCGCCGCCGTAGCGGTAACCTTCGCGACCTACACCGCGTCCCTGGCCGGTCTCAGCCCAGCCGCCCGACTACCGCTGGCGGTGGGCTCGATCCTGCTGCTGTCCGCCATCAACTATGTCGGAGTGAAACCGGGGGCGATCACCCAGAACGTGCTCACGGTTCTCAAGCTGACCGCGCTCGCCATTCTGATCGTCGCCGGGCTCACACTGGCTGGGTCACCGGCTCCGGCGGACCAGCTCGCGCCGCTGCCGCAGGGCGAGGTTCTTCTCGCAGTGGGAGCGGCACTGGTCCCGGTCCTGTTTGCCTTCGGTGGCTGGCAACAGACCAACTTCGTGGCCGAGGAGCTGATCGACCCGGAGCGCAACCTGCCTCGCGCGCTGGTGCTGGGAGCGATCATCGTAGTCGCTGTATACCTGCTGGCAAACCTGGCCTACCTTCGCACTCTGGGCATAACGGAGTTGGCCCGAAGC
>JALYPB010000298.1 GCA_030856585.1 Gemmatimonadota bacterium
GCAGTACGATCACTATCCCTGGGCGCGACTCGGGTCCGGCCTCGACCTCGGCTGGAGCACTCACGACCTCCCACTGGCCGGGCAGCAGGAACTCCCCAATCAGGACCTTTACCGGAGAGCGCGTGGGCCGGCCGACCCGGAGGAAGAATTCTCCGGTGGAGTTGGTAAAGACCACGTCGCTGCCGACCTCCACTGCGGCACCCTCGACGGGCTGTCCCTGGTCGTCGCGGACGGTGCCCCGGATGACATACCGCGCCATCCGCCCGCCGACCTGTTGGGGCTGTGCCCCGCCGAAGGAGCCCATGTACAGGAAGGTGCTTCCCGACGCGGAGTAGTCCACCGACCCGTCGGGCTGCACGTACGTCCCCACGCTGGTCGAATACTTCCCGAGCTGCAGTCTCGCCGTCAGGTTCAGCGCGCTCCTGAAGGGGTTAAACGGCTTCAAGGGCTGGTGCACCACCTGGTAGTCGGCTACAAACTCGCCGATCGGCGTCATGAGGCTTGCGCCGACGAGCACGGTCGGGTGGCCGTCGCGAATCGAGATTTGCTGGCTGAGACCGATGCGAGATGACAAGCGCCAGCGCAGATTGGCGAGAGGCGTGGTAACGACGGGCAGTCCTTCGGGCCTGCTCTGCAGCACGAACACCTCGGCGTCGAGCCACTGGGCCAGCGTCCGCCCGACGGCGAAATAGGAGCTCAGGTTGCTGACGCCTTCAGACTTCGAGTCGTAGAGTCCCGCGGTCAGCCTGGTGTCGTACCAGACGCCCCCGGCGAACACGGTATTTCCGGTAGCGCGGATAGGCGGCTTACTGTCGGCGGAGTCCTGTACGTAATTTTGCCGGCTTACCCCGATGGAAAATTGCGGGCTGACCTCGTAGGTGAGCATGATATTCTCGCGGTCTACCTCAGTCTGGTTCGGCGTGGCTACGGCGGCGCGGCGGAAGCGGTCGGGGTTCCAGGCGTAGGAAGCCTTCAGCCCGAGCGCACCCCGGCGCAGCACCACGCTGGACGCGGCGTACCGGCGTCCCGAGCCAATACCGGCGACGAGGGCTGTGGTGAGATCCGGGGTGGGTTGCCACTGCACGCCGGGCAACACCGTCTGCTGGTCGGCAAACAGAGTCGTTGCGGTGAGCCGGATGGTGGGGGCGAGTCGATGCTGCACGAAGAGGGCGCCCATCGGTTCTTCGATACTACTAGCCTGAAACGAAGGCGCGCCCAGGCCCGACGAGCTGGCGCCACCGAAGGCGAGGTAGGAGGAACGTTCGTTCCCACCGGAAAAGCTGATCCCTTGCACCAGCAGATTGAATCCCGGGGTGAAGACATCGGTGGGCAACCGCATGACCAGGGCATCGTTCCCGATGCGCAAGGTGTCCTTATTGACGGCCTTACGGAGAAAGGCTCCGACCCGAAACCCGTCGAGATAGCCCAGGCCGACCCAGCCGTCCACACTCGAGCGCCAGAAGTTGGCCGTCGCGCCATAACCGCCGTTGAGCGACGAGCCTCCACCCTGTACCTCCACCACCGTCTGGGCCTGAGCCTCGACCGGGAGACAGAGGAGGGCGCCGGCCAGCACGCCGAGCGCAGTAAGACGAGGAGCGAGGCACACTTCAGGGTCTCGCCACGCCTGCGGTGGTATCGGTGGCCACTGACTTCCGGGTTGCGGTCATGGCGGTGTCGATGCTGAAGCGGGCGAAGCGCACCGTCAGGCGGCTCGGCGACCCCTTACCATCCCATGACACCTCGGTCCAGCGGCGCTTTCCGGGAAACAGGGGAAAGCCGCCGCTCGGTCCACTGGTAGTATGCCCGTCCGTGACACTCACCTGGAGCACACGTCCCAGGTGCGGTCCCAGGTTCTCCAGCTGGACCCTGGCCTTCTTCGATCCGGAATCGTATTCGAGGCGCCGGATGGCAACCTCATCCTTTTTCAGCGGCTTCTTCTGATTCAGGTAGACCACGTGGGGCAGAAGAAGCCTCACGTTGAGGCCGTTCTCGGTGCGCGTCCCGGTCATGGCGCTCAGGATATTGAACCACGCCGGCAGGCTGTCACCGGTGGCCTCATAGAAGACCCGGTAGGAGCCGCGGGGCGGGATCCGGAAGCTCATGGCGGACAGCTTGACATGGACCCGGGAGGTATCGAGTACCTGGTCCACGACTTCTCCCTGCTCGGTGACCCGGAACCCACGGACCTCCAGAACCACTGTCAGTGGAAACAGCGAGCCATTGTGCAGCTGAAAGCTGGAGCGAGCCCGCTCCTGATATTCCGCAATCGGAGGGCTGACCGATTGACCCGCGAGCGTACCGGCGACGGCGAGCCAGCACACCCCAAGGGTGAGCAC
>JALYPB010000301.1 GCA_030856585.1 Gemmatimonadota bacterium
CCCGTATACCGACGCGCCTTGCCCGACCTCGAGGCTGACGCCTCCGCGCGGACTGAGCCGCCTGAAGGTGCTGGTGGTGTCGGCAGTCGGATCGAGTACATCCTCGAACGGGATATGAATCTCGTCGTAGCGAAACCCGCCCGAGAAGGTGACCTTGTCGATCTGCAGATCGGCCAGCGCATAGCCGGCGATATCATAGCTCGGGCTTCGGACATCGGTATTCAGTGTCCGATCGGCTGGATCGGTGGGACTCTCCTCGATAAGCTGAATGTGCACCCGGTTGACGGCACCATCAGCTCCCAGGCGGAGTGAAAAACTCCCGTTCGGCCGCGGTTGGGTATACCGCCAGTCCAGGTTACCTCCGACCGTGCTGTTGGCGGTGAAAGAGCGCACGTTATTGTCAGGGGCCTGGTTCACGTTGAAGCGTTCGGCGTTGGTTCGCCGCACGTACGCCGTAAATGCTCCCCGGGTATTGCCAAGAGGAGTGTAGCCGGAGACTGAGCCCTGAAGCTGGTTCAGGTCCTCGAAATCACCTACAGTGAAGTTTGTCCTGGGCGAGTTACCGAAAATGCTCTCCGGAAGTGAGCCGGCGGTCTCGGCCCGGGACTCGGCTCCGAATGCCTGAAAGCTGATGCCCCGCTCGGGGCCGCCCCGGCCCAGGTTCACGAAGCCGTTGAGGTTTTCGGCGCCCGTGGCCTGCCGCCATCCATCCTCGTTCTCGTAGCCGCCGGCCACGTAATAATCCCAGCCTCCCCCACTGACCCCACCCAGTGAAGCCTCACTGGAGTAGGCGCCGAACGAGCCGCCCGAGATCTCGGCTTCGGCCTCGAGCGGGCCGCTGCCGCGACGGGTGATGAGATTGATGGCTCCGCCCAATGAATTCGGACCGAGTAACGAACCGGAGCCGCTGAGAAGCTCGACGCGCTGCACGTGCTCCATGGGGAGCAGGTCGAAGTTTACTTCGGCGGCATCAGGCTCGTTTTGGCGGACGCCGTCCAGGAAAACCGAGATCCCGGGCGGCAGCCCAACGACGGGACCCACGTTGAAGCCACGGGTGCTGAGATTCAGCTTGAAGGGAGTGCCCAAGTCATCATAGATCGAGATGCCGGGCTGAGTGGCGAGCGCGTCGGCCAGTAGCCGTGGCTCCCAGGCGTCGATCGCCTCCCCGCTCACCGTCGAGATGCGGGCCGGAATGCCCGATCCGATCCGCGGCCCCGCCGTGGGAGCGATCGATCCGGTAACCTCGATGGTCTCCAGGGTGGTCACCTTGGTCGTATCCCGTCCCAGAGTGTCCACCTGCTGAGCGGCAAGAGGAGTGGCAAGCAGAACCGCTGCGGCAAGGACGGCACCCGGACCGGATGTCGGCATCGAGAGGTTTCCTCGGTGGAATGAGAGCGTCGGGATGACTGAGAGTTGATTTGGTCGATCAGCGCAACGGCCAGCCAGCCGCGCGCGAGCTCCGTGACCCGGTGCCGGGCCCGGTCTCATAGATGGCAGCCATGAGCACACGGTCGGGAGGAACCCCGATCACGAGGAGCCCGTCGTCGGCCGGGCCACCGCCATCGAAATCGAGGCAGCACCGCTCGATAGTAACCATTCCCTGGCCTGCCAGCCCATGCACGGCCGGCTCGGCACCGCGATCGAGCCGCACAATGTCGGTATGGGTGAAGCTTCTGGAGCCATCCAGATCTTCGTACACCCGGAGACGGTGCAACCGGTCGTCGCGCTTGGTCAGGATAAGGACACCATCGTCGGCGTCTCCTCCGCCGTCGAGGTCGTAGCAGCAGCGGTCTACGGTGACAGCACCGATGTGAGCAAGAGTTCCGAAGCTGGCGAGTGCCAGCGCACCTCCAGCGGTAAGCACAACGACGGCCGCGGTGGCCAGTTGACGCCCCAAGCTCCGGTGACCACCCCCGCTCGGTTGCTCTCCCCGACGAAGCCGTCCCCGCAGCTCGGGGCCAAACGAGGCCCGAGGAACAAAGCGAACCGAGCGCAGCTTCTGGTCGATGCCCCGAAGTCCATCCGGCCTCTCCGTCATCGGACGAGCGCCGTGCGAAGCCGTGCCAGCGCCCGCCAGAGCCTGGTTCTGGTGGCGGCGGCGCTGAGACCCAGAATCTCGCCGGCTTCGGTCATCGAGAGCTCGCTACCATAGCAGAGGCCGATAACCTCGCGGTCGCCAGAAGAGAGCTCAGCCATGGCCGCCAGGAGTCCGGCAACCTCCTCCTCCCAGAGGAGCCGCTCTTCCGGAGAGGGAGCCTGGTATTCGAGGTCGCGCATCCCGCCGAGGGGTACCAACTGGCGGCGCCGAGCCTGGCGTTGGTGGTCGCGTAGCGCGTTGTGCGCAATGCGGAACAGCCAGGCGCGGGGACTGCCCAGGGCCGAGTCGAATCGGGAGAAACTCTTGAGCGCGCGGAGGAAGACCTCGGCCGTCAGGTCCTCGGCCAGGTCGGGGGAAGACAGGTGAAACCGGAGATAGTTGTACAACTGCCCGCCATAGGCTTCGTACCAGGCACGGCACGCCGCCTCCCTGTCGTCCTGAGGGGGGACAGTTTGGGCGATTTCGGCCTTTTCTCGGGCGGGCAGACGCAGCGGCATATCTGACTAATACGACGAAACGCTCGGAATGTCACACCGACCGCCCGAGGTCTATGAAAGATTGCGCTCCGGCGAGCGCGGCACTCCAAAAAAGATAGAGCCGCCCACAAAGGAGCGGCTCTCTTTCGGCTAAACCATTGTTCGATCAGCACCCGCCACTGGGAGCTGCCAGGGGCGCCATTCCCGCGTTGCCCAACGCCAGGACGCCGCTGCCGGACACGGTTGCAGCCCCACAGAACGCGTTGTTCAACAGGACCGCGTTGCTGCCATCCACGGTCAGGGTGCCGGTCACACCACTGTATGAGATGCCAGCACCGCTCCCCGGCACCGACAGATTCCCCGTGATCCGCGCGCCGCGCAGGCGATTGAAGCTGCCGCTAACGGTGACGTTGCCG
>JALYPB010000391.1 GCA_030856585.1 Gemmatimonadota bacterium
GCCGCCGGGGTAGCGGGAAGGGCGAAAGGCGCCCGGCCGATCCTTCGCTTCTCTTAGGATGACATTCCTTACCGCCTTACCGCCTTACCGCCTTACGCCTCCTTCTTGCCCCTCACATGGCCCCCGAATAACTTCCACGCGTGTCCCCAGAGTCTAGCCTCACCGCCACCTTGCGAACCGCGCTCAACACCGCTCGCAAGGCGCAGGATAAAGAACGGACCCTCGTCCTCGGCACGATCCTCGCCAACCTCAAGAATCGAGAGATCGAACTACGGCGCCCGGCCTCGGACGACGAGGTGGCGGACGTGCTGCGCAAAGGCATCAAGATGAGGCGGGAGGCGGTGGAGCAGTACACTGCCGCAGCCCGACCGGAGCTCGTCGCCATGGAGGCCTCTCAGATCAAGGTGCTGGAGGAATTCCTGCCGCCGGCGGTGGACCCGGAGGAGATCCGGGCCGCGGTGCGGCAGGCCATCGCGGGGGGCGCCAGGGACATCGGCAAGGTCATGGCGCAGGTGCTGCCCAGATACAAGGGCAAGGCCGACGGAAAAGTCATCAACCAGATCGTGCGCGAGGAGCTCCAGGCCGGGTGATGTCGCAGGTAGAACCGCTTTCTCATCCCGGGGTGCCGACCAACACACAGGGCGGCACCCCGTTGCCGTTGCCGGAGGATCAGACGGCGGACGCGCTCGACACCATCGAGTTCGCGTTGGTGTTGGAACGGGTGGCCGGCCATGCGGTGGGTACTCTGGGCGCCGCGCGGGTGCGCGACCGCTGGCCCACCGGTGACGTGGAGTGGATCCGGGAGGAGCTGGCCCGGGTAGACCAGGTGGCGGGTCTCTTTCGCCGGGGCGATACACTCCTGGCCGAGCCCATCCCCGATGTCATCCGGGCGGTGGCGCGGCTCAGAATCGAGGGGAGCGTCCTCGAAGGCGTGGAGCTAGCCGGGCTGCACCGGCTCCTCGTCGCCTCGCGTCTGGTCCACGCCGACCTGAGGCGGGTGGCAGATGTCGCCCCGCTGGCCAGCGCGCTGGCCCGCCCGCTCCCGGACAAGACGCTGGAACGGCGGCTGGAGCAGTCGGTGGATCCCGAAGGGAACCTGCTGGATACCGCCAGCCCCGGACTCGCCGCTGCCCGGCGTGAGGTACAGGCCGCAAGACAGCGCCTTCTTCGTCGATTGGACGCGCTCCTGCGAGGCCTCGACTCAAGCTCCGCGCCGGCGGACGCCTCGGTGACCATTCGCGGCGGCCGGTATGTGATTCCGGTCCGTCGCGACTCCAGAAGCCGGCCGGCTGGAATCATCCACGACGAGTCCGGCAGCGCGGGAACCCTGTTCATCGAGCCGTCGGACGCGATCGAGCTGGGCAACGCGCTGCGCGAGGCGCAGGTCGACGAGGAGCGGGAGACGCTGCGAGTCCTCCGCGAGCTTACCGACCTCCTGCGCCCTGAGCTGCGGCCGGTACGGGACGCCGTGGAGATGTGCGTCGCGGTGGACGATCTGGTCGCACGGGCACGATATGCGGTGGCGAGCGATGGGGAAGCACCGGAGGTCGCCGCCGCTCCGAGCGCGCTCCGGATCGTAAACGGTCGCCATCCGTTGCTGCTGGCCGGACCGGCGCAGGTGATCCCGTTCGACCTGGATCTGGAACGGCAGGAGCGCACGCTCCTCATCAGCGGGCCCAACACCGGAGGCAAGACGGTTTTGCTCAAGGCGGTCGGTTTAGCCGCCGCCCTGGCAGGCAGTGGCATCATCCCCCCCGTCGGTCGCGGAAGCATACTCCCGATATTTCGCCGGTTCTACGCCGACATCGGCGACCGGCAGTCCATCGCAGCCAGCCTGTCTACCTTCAGCGCCCATGTGCGAATGCTGCGACGCGTGCTGGAAGATGCGGACGATGCGACGCTCGTGCTGCTCGACGAAATCGGGAGCGGAACCGATCCCGCGGAAGGCGCCGCGTTGGCGGGCGCGACGCTGGTCTCGTTGACCCGCAGAGGCTCGGTCGCGCTGGCCACGACGCATCTTGGCACGCTCAAGGACTTGGCCAGCCACACCCCGGGAATTGTTAATGCATCACTTCAATTCGACGCCGTAACTCTCACGCCGACATATCGTTTCCTCAAGGGAGTTCCGGGGCGCTCATACGGCCTGTCCATCGCCCGCCGGCTGGGTGTGAGCGACGAGATCCTGGCTGACGCAGAAGCGCGGGTGCCCGATGCGGAGCGAAGCCTGGACACCTTGCTCGCGGCGGTCGAAGCGCGGGAGCGAGAGCTGCGGGCCGAACAGCAGACGCAGGCGGAGCGCGCGGTGGACCTCGATTCGCTCGCGGCGCGGCTGGCGCTGCAGAACGAATCCCAGGCTGCCCGCGAAGCCGAGCTCAAGCGCCGGGAAAAGGAATCGGAGCGCCAGGGCCGGCAGCAGGCCCGCGCGTACCTGCTCGAGGCGCGGCAGCGGGTGGAGGAAGCGCTGGGCGCGGCACGTGGCGCGGCGGACGACGCCGCAGCCAAGGAAGCCCGCAGGCTGGTGGAAGATGCGATTCGGACGGAGGGGGAAGCGTTGGCGGACAGCGGGACAGCGGGGCAGCGGGGCAGTGATGCAGAGGTGCCAATCGGTGCCAGAGTGCGGTTGGAGAGCGGAGGAAGCGGAGAGGTGATGGAAGTGAGGTCGGATGGGAAAGTCGTCGTGGCAGCCGGTTCGATGAGGATGGTAGTGGACCACGCGAGCTTGACCTTGCTGTCTCGCAGAGAGGAATCAAGACGAGCCAACGCTGCCCCGCTGCCCAGCAGCCCATCCGCCCAGGGGGCACCCGCCCCGCTCGAGATCGACCTCCGCGGCATGACCGGCGATGAAGCCGAGATGGCGACGCTGGCGGCGGTGGACGCCGCGGTGCTGTCCGAGCAGCCGTTCTTGCGCATCATCCACGGCATGGGCACCGGGGTGGTACGGGAGAGGGTTCAGCGCGTCGTTTCCAAGGACCGCCGCGTGTCGGGCTACGCGTTCGCGCCGCGGAACCAGGGTGGGACCGGGGTGACCATCGTCGAGTTTTCCGGATGAGCATGATTCCCGACGAGACCATCGAGCAGGTCCGCGACAGCACCGACATCGTCGGGCTGATCGGAGAATCGGTGGCGCTGAAGCGTACCGGCTCCGATTACCGCGGCCCCTGTCCTTTCCACGGCGGCACCAACCGGAACTTCGCCGTCATTCCGAAGAAGGGCCGCTACTACTGCTTCGTGTGTCACGAGTCGGGCGATGTGTTCTCCTGGTTCATGAAAAGGCACGGCATGGACTATCCCACGGCCGTGCGCGAGGCGGCACGGCGTACCGGCATCGTGATTCCCGAGCGCGCGGAGCGTGCCGGTCCCGATCCGCACGAGCCGCTCTACAGCGCGGTGGCGGTGGCCCACGACTGGTTTGCCCGGCAGCTGCTGGAGCAGGCCGAGGCCAAGGGCGCTCGCGAGTACCTCGAGGGCCGTGACATCCCGCTGGATACCGCCGCCATGCTGGGCCTCGGCTTTGCTCCTGTGGGCAAAGCGTTCCTCAAGGCGATGGCAGACCTCGGGATCGAAGAGGGCGTTCTGCTTCAGGCGGGCCTGGCGGCGCAGCGCGAGGATGGCTCGGTGATCCCGCGCTTCCGGGGGCGGCTCCTGTTTCCCATCCACAACCTGCGGGGCCGGGTGGTGGGACTGGGTGGAAGGCTTCTCGGCCCGGGCGAGCCCAAGTATCTCAACTCGCCTGAGACCGACATCTTTCACAAGGGCAAACAGCTCTACAACCTGTATCAGGCCAAGGGAGCCATTCGGAAGGAAGAATCGGTTCTCCTTGTGGAGGGTTACTTCGACGTCATCCGGCTCTCGCTCGCCGGAATCGAGCACGTCGTTGCACCGCTCGGCACCGCACTCACGCCGGACCAGGCCATCCTGCTCAAGCGATTCGCTCCCGCAGCCACGATTCTCTACGACAGCGATCTCCCCGGGCTGCGTGCCACGTTTCGCGCAGGCGACGAGCTCCTGCGGCACGCAATCCGGGTTCGGGTTGCCACCCTGCCGCCGGGCGAGGATCCGGACACACTGGTGCGGAAGGGAGGTGCGGCTGCGCTCGAGGGCGTGCTGGGCGACGCAATCGATCTGCTCGAGCGCAAGATCCAGATGCTGGAACGGAAAGGC
>JALYPB010000345.1 GCA_030856585.1 Gemmatimonadota bacterium
CCTCTTCTGTGTGTTCCGGGGCCTGCCGGTGATCATCCACTCACTCCGAGAATACTGGGGGAAACCCGCCTCGCCACCTTCCCGTACATCTCCGTGAGACTATTTTCCCAGCGGCCTCCCCCGGCCAGTCTCCACACCAACCCAACGGATTGTGCTCGCGCTTCTACTGCTCGTTCAGGCCACCGGCCCAGTCGTCGAAGGGAAGGGCTCGCCCACCGCTGAGATTCCGCGGCAGGAGAGCGAGATCCAGGTCGATGGGAAGCTCGACGAGCCGGCGTGGGCCCGAGCCACGAGGCTGACCGGTTTCTGGCAGTATCAGCCGGTGGATGGCCGCCCCGCCGAGGAGCAGACCGAGGTGCTGGTGTGGTATTCGCCGGACGCTATCCACTTCGGCGTCATCGCCCAGGACCGCCAGCCGAACACCATACGAGCCACCGTGGCGGACCGTGACAACATCGACAACGAGGACTATGTCGTCCTCGACCTCGACACCTTCCACGACCGCCGCCGGGCCTTCTTCTTCGCCGTGAACCCGCTGGGCGTTCAGGCCGACGGGGTGCGGAGCGAGGGCGCGGGCCAGGTCAGCAGCCTCATACCGGGCAGCGTGGACAAGAATCCCGATTTTACCTGGGACTCGAAGGGCCGTATCACCGATCGGGGCTACGAGATCGAGATCCGGATTCCTTTCCGGAGCCTGCGCTATCCCGGCGGTGGCGCCCAGACCTGGGGATTCAACGTCACCCGGGTGGTGCAGCGCACCGGCTACACCGACACATGGACCGATGTGCGGCGGGCCAACGCCAGCTTTATCGGGCAGGAGGGAGCACTCGGCGGCCTGCACGACATGCGCCACGGCGTCACGATCGAGGCGCAGCCGTTCGTCACCGCCACCGCAGACGGAGTCCGCAACGATGTGACCGGGCGATTCGCCCGCGAGGACGTGAATCCCGATGCGGGGCTCAACCTGCGGCTCGGATTCAGCAGCTACGCGCTTGACGCCACCGCGAATCCCGACTTCAGCCAGGTGGAGAGCGACGAGGGGCAGGTGACGGTGAACGAGCGGTTTGCCCTCTTCTTTCCGGAGAAGCGTCCCTTCTTCCTCGAGGGGATCGAGTTGTTCGGCTCGCCCCAGACGCTGGTGTATACCCGGCGCATCGTGAATCCCAAGGCGGGCGCCAAGCTCACCGGGAAGTTCGGCCAGCTGGGCGTCGCGCATCTGACCGCGGTGGATGAGACCGGCACCGACGACGCCTGGTTCAACATTACCCGGCTGCGCCGTGACCTTGGGCGCAACTCCATTGCGGGCGTCACCTTTACCAACCGCGACCAGCCCGGTGCCCATAACCGCGTCCTCGCCGGCGACTTTCGCTACGTCTGGAGCCTCTACTACGCCCAGTTCCAGTATGGCCGCTCCTGGACCAGCGACCCGGCCGGCAGCAGGGACGCTCCCATCTGGCAGGCGGAGTATGACCGGACCGGACGCAGCTGGGGGTTCAACTACCTGCTGAACGGGCAGGGCGAGGGCTTCGACGCGCAGTCGGGGTTCGTCAACCGGCTTCGGAGTGGCGTAGTGACGGGCCACGCCTTCAACCGGTTCACTCACTATGGTGCCCGGGGCGCGCTGCTGGAGAACCTCACGGTGTTCTTCGGGCCGGAGCGGACCTGGCTCTACGACAGCTTCGGATTCAAGCCTGGACTCGAGGGCTTCGAGCAATTCGACGCCACGTTCCAGCTTCGGAATGGATGGGAGCTCAACGGTCACGTCCAGCGGAACTTCGTGAACTTCCAGGACAGCAGCTTTGCGGGCTACACCATCGGCAGTGGTGCGGGGCCCGCATACCTGCCGCGGGATGATTTTTCCGGGTTCACTGGGGAGGCAAAGATTACCACGCCCACCTGGCGGCAGCTCGGCGCGCAGCTGTCGTACGGGCGGGGGCGCGCCGCGATCTTCCAGGAGGGCGCCACCGGACGGGGCTGGCAGATGGTCGGCAGCGTGGATCTCAGGCCCACACCCACGGTCCGGCTCACGGCGCTCGGCACCCTCTTCCGGTTGTTCCGGCTCGATGGCAGGGAGTTTGCGCGCTCGACAATCCCACGGCTCAAGCTGGAATATCAGCCCAACCGGTCGCTCTTCTTCCGGGTCATCGGGGAGTATCGCTCGGAGCGGCGGGCGGCGTTGCAGGACCCCTCGACTGGGGTTCCGTTGTTTGTTGGTGGAGTCCCTCAACCCGTGACCGAGTACAACGGGCTCCGCCTCGATCTGCTGGCCTCGTTCGAGCCCACGCCGGGGACGGTGGCATTCCTGGGGTACGGCAGCTCGATGCTGAGCGACCGCGAGTTCAACTGGTCCCGGCTGGAGCGGGTGAACGACGGGTTCTTTGTGAAGCTGGCGTATCAGGTCAGACGGTAGGAGCAACGTTCCCGGTTATGCTACTGTCTATGATTCGAGTGGAGCCCTCCGGGCAATCGTCAGTCAGTCGCCGATAGCCACTAGCCACAAGGAAACCCATGGCATCCCCCAGAACGGTTTCACCGTTGTTCGCTGTCCTCGCTGTACTGCTGGCCGCTTGCGCCTCGTCTTCCTCGTCCAGTCCGGCTGCCCCCTCCCCCAACGATAGATCCTCAGCAGCCCCTCAACCGGACCCGCGCATCGGGCTGCGGGCCGGGAGAGTGGATGCCGCTGAAGCGGCGTGGAACCTCCGGGTTGTGTCCAGGACACCGCCATCGGCCAAGTTTGCCGAGGGCGGGATCAATTCCGATCTGGCCTTCACCGGCAACTATGCGATCCAGGGCAACTTCAACGGGTATCAGGTGTGGGACATCGCCAATGCGAGCCGGCCGACTCTCAAGACCGCTTACGTCTGTCCCGGATCGCAGAGCGATGTCTCGGTCTACCAGAACCTGCTCTTTGTGTCCGGCGAGAACCTCGCTGCCCGCCTCGACTGCGGGGCGCAGGGGGTCGAGGACACGGTCAGTGCCGACCGGCTGCGGGGCCTCCGCATCTTCGATATCAGCGACATCGCCCATCCCAGGAATGTCGGCAACGTGCAGACCTGTCGCGGATCGCATACCCACACGCTGCTGGTCGATCCCAAGGACCGGCAAAACGTCTACGTCTACATCTCGGGCCAGGCACCGGTGCGATCGCCCAGCGAGCTGGCGGGCTGCGTAAGCGCCCCGAAGGATCCCAGCTCGGCCCTGTTCCGGATCGAAGTCATCAAGGTGCCGGTGGCGCAGCCGGATCAGGCCAGGATCGTGAGCTCGCCCCGCATCTTCACCGATCTGGTGGCGCCGCCAACGCACGGCGACGCACCGGAGGACAGCGTCGCCGAGGCCAAGGCGCTGGCGGAGGCCAAGGCCCACGGCGGGTTCGTCGGCACGTTTCACGGCAAGGAAGAGGTGATTCACCCGATGTGGGTGGCGGAGCTACTCGACAGCACCGTCAAGGCCCGGAACGGGACTGGCGCCCCAACCGCGGCCGACAGCGCGGCGTTGCGGCAGGCGCTGCCCGGGATCGTCGCGGCAGCCATGAAGGCAAATGAGGGTGAGATGCCGGACTCCACCGCCGGCCCGACGCAGTGCCACGACATCACCGTCTACCCGGCGATTGGCCTCGCCGGCGGTGCCTGCGCGGGGTACGGCCTCCTGCTCGATATTACCGATCCGGCTCATCCGGTACGCATCGGTGCCGCATCCGACTCGAACTTCTCCTACTGGCACTCGGCCACCTTCAACAACGACGGCAGCAAGATCCTCTTCTCGGATGAGTGGGGCGGGGGCATGCAGGCCAAGTGCCGGAAGACCGACAAGCCAGAGTGGGGTGCGGATGCCATCTTCACCCTCACCAACCGCAAGAAGATGACGTTTCAGAGCTACTACAAGCTGCCGGTGCCACAGACGTCCGCCGAGAACTGTGTGGCCCATAACGGATCAATGATACCGATTCCCGGGCGGGACGTGATGGTGCAGGCGTGGTACCAGGGAGGTATCTCGGTGTTCGACTGGACCGATCCCAAGCACCCGAAGGAAATCGGCTTCTTCGATCGTGGCCCGCTGGATTCGACCCAGTTGGAGCTGGGGGGCTACTGGTCGGCTTACTGGTATAACGGGAACATTGTCGGGTCCGAGATCACCCGCGGCCTCGACATCCTGGAGCTCCAGCCGAGTGCATTCATCTCAAAGAATGAGATCGACGCTGCCAAATCGGTGCACCTGGACTATTTCAATGCCCAGGGCCAGGTGAGATTCACCTGGCCGAAGACATTCTCACTGGCGCGGGCGTATGTCGATCAGCTGGAGCGGTCGTCGTCTGGTGAGACCGGAAAGATCGCGGCGTATCGTGCCGCGCTTGACCGGGCCGAGAGGGCGGGCGACCCGGAGCGGCGGAACGCTTTAACGGAGTTGGCGGCGCGGTTAGAGGCTGAAGCACCTGGCGCGGGAGATCCGGGCAAGGCGCGGGCACTCGCCGGGGTAGTGAGGCAGCTCGCGACCGACCGGCGGCTCGCCGCCCGCTAGTCCAGCGGCGGTCAGCCCGTCATATCCGGGGGATCCTCTCCCAGGGCGGTTGCCAGGTCGATCTGGTGCTCCTGCTCCTGCATGAGGATCTCCCGGATGTGCTCCGCCATGGCGTACTCACCCAGGGCCTCGCACTGCCGCACTCGCGAGCGGTACTGCCGGATGGTCTCGGTCTCGTTCTCGAGGTCGAAGCGGAGCAGTGCTTCCGCCTTGTCCGACAGCTTGACCGGCTTGGGGGTCACGGTGAGCGTGCCGCCGAGGTAATCGATCTGCTTGGCAATGATGAGGGCGTGGTCCAGCTCTTCTTTCGCGTGGACCTCCAGCTCCTGGGCAATGGCCATGTAGGCCGCGCCCTTGAGCACCTGTGAATACACGACGTAGGCAATGATGGCCTGGTACTCACGGGCCAGGTCCTCGTTCAGCAGCGCGATGAGTGTTTTCCGGTCCACCGCGTCTGAGCCGGTATCACGAGCGGGTACGTCCTTCTTCGGCACGATAGTCTCCTTAGAACGGCCAGCGGGATCTAGTCGACAGCACCAGGCGAACTGACAGGCCGCCAGGGCAGCATGTGGCCGGCTCGTTGCCCGCTCAGAGCTTCGGCGACGTACGCATCGGTCTGGGCGGGCTCGGGAACGGACGTGAACCAGAGCTCCCAGAGCCGGCCGTCCGCAGCCGCAGTGGCCAGTCC
>JALYPB010000398.1 GCA_030856585.1 Gemmatimonadota bacterium
GAGCTGGCGGGAGCCGAACGGCGCCGGGACACCGCACACGAGCGGGCCGGCTTCCTGACCCAGGAGACTCGACGCGCCGCCGCCGCGGCCGAAAACGCCCGCCATGCCCTCGCGGAAACGCGTGAGCACGAGGCCATGAACCGGGCTGAGCGCCGCCAGGCCGAAGAAGGACTGGCCCAGATGACCGCTCGCCGGCAAGCTCTCGAGGAGCTGGAACGAGACCGCGTGGGACTGGCGCCAGCGGCCGCAGCACTGCTGGCGGCGCGAGACCAGTTCGAAGGCGGGGTGCTCGGGCCACTGAGCGATTTCGTCAGCACCGCCCGGCAGGACGCCGAGCTGGCTGAACGCCTCCTGGGTGACTGGATGCACGCGGTACTGGTCAGAAGCGAAGACACGGTCAAGGCAATTCAGTCCTGGCACGCGGAGCACCAGCCCGGCGCGCTGGTGCTGCTTCCGCTCGACCCGGGACCGCTTACCCCGCCAGGCGCCCAGGCGGTCGACGCCCGGCTCCGGGCCGAGGAGCCCGCGGCGGGGTGGGTTCGTGCCGCCCTTGCCGGGTCGGAGGTGCTCGACGACTCGGGTCGGATCCTTCGGCGGGCCAGTGGTGCCATTTTTCTCTCCGGCGCCGGCGCCCCGTCGGGTCCGCTCCGCCGCCGTGCGGAGCTTGCCTCTCTGGCTCAGGAGGTAGCTCAGGCTGAGGCTTCGCTGGCCCAGGCTGATGAGGCTCTCCGCTTCACGGTCGAACGGCTGGCCGAGCGGGAGCACACGCTGGCGGAAACCATGGGCGCCGCCGAGCGGGCCCGGGATGCGGAGCGGCAGGCATCGGCCACCCGCGACGACGTGGTCCGGGTTGTTGCCAACCTGGCCCGCGAGGTGGGCGACTCCGACGCGCAGCTGGAGCAGATGACCGAGCGCGTCACCCGGTCGGAGCAGCGGTTGGCTGAGATCGATGCGGGGCTGGTCCAGGGCGAGCTCAATCGTGGACGGGTCGAGCAGGAGCTCGGTACCTCCCGCAGCGGGCTGGCTGAGCTGGAGGCCGACCAGGAGAATGCCCGAGAACAGCGCGCCCACTGGCAGGTACAGGAGGCGCACGTAGCAGGAAGCCTGCGCGGGGCAACCGAGCGGCTCGAGCGGGCCGGACGCACCCGCGCTGAGGCCGAAGAGAGAGTCCGTGCGCTGATCGAGGAGCTGACCCGCCTGGACGCTGATACGGCTGCCGTTGCGGCACAACAGGCCGAGTGGCTCGAGGCCCGCGCGGAGCGCCGGGTTGCTCTCCAGGAGCTGGAGATCGCAAGCTCGGCGGCCGAAACAGCCCTGGCCGATGCCGACGCCAGGCTGGCGGCGGCGGAACAGGAGCTCGACACCACTCGGGCCGAGCTGGAATCCGCGGGTGACGAGAATCATGGCTTACAGGTGCGGCTGACCGAGGTCACCGGGCTGCGGCGATCCATCGTGGAGAGGGTGGAAGCCGAGTGGCACAAGCCTTTCGATCACTTGATGGCCAACGCCGTCCTGCTTGATCTGGATCTGGAGACGCTGGAGTCGGAAGCGGCCCGCATCGTTGCGGCGCTCGATTCGATCGGTCCGGTCAACCCATTGGCCGTGGAGGAACACGCCGAGGAGTCCAAGCGGCTGGAGTTCCTCACCACTCAACGCGATGACCTGATCAGCGCCCGGCAATCGCTGCTCCAGGCCATTCGCGAGATCGATGGAACGGCGCGAACCATGTTCCTCGAGACTTTCCTCGCGGTGCAAGCCAACTTCTCCAAGGTCTTCAACACCCTCTTCGGGGGCGGCGAGTGCGAGCTGAGGCTGGCCAACCCGGACGATCCGCTCGAGAGCGAGATCGACATCCATGCCGCGCCCCGAGGCAAGCGAACCCAGCGAATCCACCTGCTCTCCTCCGGCGAGCGCACCCTGGTGGCTGTCTCGCTCCTCTTCAGCATCTATCTGACCAAACCCAGCCCCTTTTGCCTCATGGACGAGGTAGACGCCCCGCTGGACGACGCCAACGTGGGCCGCTTCACCCGCCTGCTGGAGGAGTTCAAGGCGGACACCCAGTTCCTGGTCATTACTCACAACCCCCGGACGATGCAGGCGGCCGATGCCGTCTACGGAGTGACCATGCAGGAGCCAGGGGTGTCCACGATTGTAGGCGTCAGGCTGGGTGAGCGGGAGCACGTGTGAAGAGTCGGGAGTCAGGAGTCAGGAGTCTCGGTACGCTCGCAGTGTGTTGCTGACATGGCACGATGCCTGCATCCTTCATCCAGCGGCCTGATTCTCGACCCTACACCATGGATTCGGGGCTTGTCGACTCCCGACTCCTGACTCCTGACTCCCGACTCCCGACCCTCATGCTCATCGTCATGCGCCACGGCGCAGCGGAAGAAGAGATCCAGCGCGTCGCCGCAACCATCGAGGAGATGGGCTATCAGGCGCGCCCTATGCCCGGCAAGCAGCGCACCACGGTCGGGCTGGTGGGCAACGACGGCCGGGTAGACGGGTCCAGGCTGGCTGCGCTTCCCGGCGTCCAGGAAATCATTCACGTCACCAAGCCATACAAGCAGGTGTCCCGCGAGTGGAAGGCTGACTCGACCGTCATCCGGCTTCCTGGGGGGATCTCTGTCGGCGGCGACGAGGTCGTCGTCATGGCAGGGCCCTGCTCGGTGGAAAGCGAACGGCAGATTCTCGACGCTGCCTGGGCGGTGCGCGACGCCGGAGCGACGGTGCTGCGCGCCGGAGCCTACAAGCCGCGCAGCTCGCCGTATTCGTTTCAAGGTCTAGGGCGCGCTGGCCTGACGTTACTCGCGCGCGCACGGGAGGAGACCGGCCTGCTCATCGTGACCGAGGCCATGGACGGCGAGGAAATGGACTTCGTTGCCGAGATCGCCGATATCATCCAGATCGGAGCCCGGAACATGCAGAATTATTCCCTGCTGAAACGGGCCGGGCGGTCTGGCAAGCCGATCCTGCTGAAGCGCGGTCTTTCCGCCACCATTCAGGAGCTCCTCCTATCGGCAGAGTACATCCTGGCCGAGGGCAACCCGAACGTTATCCTCTGCGAGCGAGGGGTCCGAGGCTTCGATCCGGCCACCCGCAACCTGTTCGATCTGAGCGCCATCGCGGTGGTGCACGGCCTGTCGCACCTTCCTATTGTGGCTGACCCCAGTCACGGTACCGGCCATCGCGACATGGTCATCCCGATGGCGCGCGCAGCGGTTGCAGCCGGCGCCGACGGACTGCTGGTCGAGGTGCACCCGACCCCGGACCGTGCCCTCTCGGACGGAGCGCAGAGCCTCTACCCCGAGCAGTTCGATCGGATGATGAGGGAAATCCGGCTCATCGCGGAAGCGATAGGCCGCCGGGTGGCGGAGCCGGTGGGGGTTCGGACATGACCGGGCGACTGCTGGTCCTGCTTGCGCTGATGGGAACGACAGCCGCACAGGCGCAAGACGCCGGAGCGGTCATTGGGCGGGCGGCACGGGTGTATCGATCCCTGGCGAGCCTCCAGGCCGACTTCGAGCAGGTAATCGACAACCCGATGATCGATAGCGCGGAAAGCAGGGGGACGCTGATCCAGGCAGGAAATGCCAAGCTCGCCATGCGCTTTACCGACCCGCCGGGGGAAGCGATCGTCAGCGATGGCAAGCACGTGTGGGTCTATACTCCGAGCACCGTACCAGACCAGGTCATTCGACTGAAGGCGCCCAGCGGTGGTCCGACATACGGCTACAATCTTCTCGCCTGGCTACTCGACCGGCCGGCCGAGCGATATCGGCCCACGTATCTCCGGAGCGAGCGCATCGGGGGCCGCACCACCGACGTCATCAAGCTGGTACCGGCCGTTCCGGATATGCCCTTCACCGAGGCCATCATCTGGCTCGACCGGGAGGACGCCCTGCCCCGCCGACTCGAGATCCGCGAGCAATCCGGCGCCACCCGCACCCTTAAGCTTGCCCGGCTTCGAGTGAATCAGAAGGTGCCGGATCGGACCTTCGCCTTCAAGGTTCCCGCCGGCGCCAGAGTGGTCGACCAGTAGGGCAGCGCAGACCTACGCCTTTCCCAGCGCCTCTTCCACCCGCTCCGCCGCACTCTCGCTCAGACCTGCTTCCCGGGCCAGCGTGATAGCCGCCCGGCTCACCGTGCGATACAGCGTGCGGTCCTCCGCGCTCAACGCCTTGAGGTGAGCCTTGATCGTCTGCTCATCACCCCGCCGCACCGCACCCGTCAGCGACGCCGCCGGCCCCAGAGCGTTCAGGTTTGCCACCGCACCACCCAGAAGCGGCAGGTATATCCGGGCCGCGATGTCGGCCGGCACCCCAGCAGCCCGGGCCAGCCGTTCGGC
>JALYPB010000404.1 GCA_030856585.1 Gemmatimonadota bacterium
CCCGAACGGAAGCGATGAGTCCGACCGCCTGGCCAAGGCCGCCGACTCGGGTCGGCTTCGATTCGAATTCTTGGTGGCGCCCCTGCTCGGTCGCTTCGAGCGCATCGGGGAGGTTCGAATCGGGTCGAAGCTGCCGGAGGAGATGAACGCGCCGCGCTTCAACCCATTCAAGACCTGGCGCGGACCTGAAAACCCGTCGGACACGCTCAACCGCTGGCGCCGCGACGCCTGTCCCCTCTCGCAGCGCGCTTGGGGGCCGACTGCAGGCCGCGCTACCGTCGGCATCTCCGGCGTGATGACCAGCGGCCTCCACTTCGGCCGCGCCAATCCTTCTCGGTTCTGCGGATCGCGTCGCCGATGAGCCATAACGTTGGCGGCCAGAGACCCACGAAGAGCGCCCGTCGCTCGGCGTTCCCGCGCTCGTCCTCCCCGATCGTCTTCGCGCGAACCCACAGGACTATGCAGAGCAAGATTGCGGCCATCGACAAGGCGTAGAGGTACCGGCTGCGAACTCGCAGCCTCATGACGAGGAGGTCAAGCATCGACCCCCAACCTCCCACACCACGGCGCCGTCGGGTTCCCGGCCGGCGTCAGGGGGTACGGGCGGCCTGTGCCTCGAGCTCAGACACGCACAAAGCGATGGGCCACCGCCGCGAGATGGCCGGTGGGCATCATCCTCACTGCTTGGCGCTACATCTGGAGTACGAGCGCCGTACACCGCTGGGAGCTGACGGGCTCTTGGCCTGAAGACGCCCCCCCTGACCTGCCGGGGGACGATGAACCCGATGTCTCTCTGCAGAGACTTGAGGACGGGGTGGGGCCACTGGTCCACCGGATCTACCGGACCAGGATCGTCGGCTCCACGCTGACGGCGGAGGACCTGATGTCTCGGATCGCGAAGGATCTCGACTCTGTGGCGCCATCGGAGTTCGCCACCTTTCAAAAGCTGGACGGCGGCGCCGACTCCCTGGCGGCAGGGGACAGATACATCGTTCGCATGCCGGGTCCCTGGGACGGCCCGGTGAGCGTGGTAGAGGCTGGGCCTACATCCTTTCGGCTCGCGACCCTGAAAGGCCACCTGGAGGCAGGGCAGATCGAATTCCGGCTGGGCTCCGACTATCGCTCGCTCTGGTTCGAGATCGAGTCCTGGGCCCGCAGCGGAGACCGGCTGAGCGACCTCCTGTACTCGCATCTACGCATCTCCAAGGAGGTACAGTTGCATATGTGGTCCTCGGTGCTGAGGCAGGCCGCAGCCTTAGCGGCAGGCAGGCTCGAGGGTGGAATCGTCGTCACGACACGCGTGGTCGGGCCGGAGGCGCTGCCGGGCGGGAAGAAGGGTGGCGGCGGCCCCCCCGATCTTGACCCCGCGCTATTGGCTCTTGCCGAACGCGACGTCAACTTCGACGCCGCCCAGATCGACGCCTATCTGGCGAGCGACGACTGGCGCGTCGACGACATGATCGAGCCGCTGCCCCCCGAGGCTTCCGGGCCGGCCGAGGAGGGAGGGAGCTGGCGGACTGCTCGTGAGCTGATGATCGACTATCAGCTGGCCGATCCCAACGTCGTCAGCGCGGCCTACGACTCAGCTGCGACGCTGGCCGGCCGCGACATGCTGCTGACCACTCGATTCTGGGGACTGCGCTTCCGAGTCGGGGTCAGGGTCGGGGACGTCTATGACGAAACATTTGTAGTCGACGGCCGGGAGGTCCAGGTTTTCGGCTGGGACTACCGAACGCTCGAGGGCCACTTCGAACAGGGCCAGATGCATTACGAGGTCTGGAAATGGACTGACACTGGAGAAGTCGAATTCCACTTGCGGGCCCTCTCGCGGCCCGCGAGGAAAGGTGCACTGATCCTGGGGACCGGATTTCGCTTGTTCGGCCGCACTCAGCAGTTGCGCTTCTACCGTCAGTCGAGTCGGCGCATCCGAAGGCTCACCGAAGCTCAGCTGGAGACCGATCGCGCCAACGCGCGACGCTGACGCGCAGGCTGTGGCGGGGCGACCAGCCAAGTCGGGGCGCTACGTGCGCCGTCTCAATCGAGCAGATCGACCTTGACCCACCCCAGCGTCTTCCTACGCGGTTACACTCAGGTCAGCGAGTTCACCTGGAAAAAGCTGCCTCGCTTTCTGCATGGGACCTTCGAGCGAGGGGTGCGCCGGGGACTTGCGCCACCAACTGCGGACCCTCCGTTTGACAGCGCCGCTGAGGAAGCGTTTGCCCGCGTCCGTCAGGCTCCGGGCGGCCGGTAGTCGACCGAACGCTTCGCCGCAGCGTCGACCTCATCCGGCGTCAGCAGCACTACGGTCCTCACCGTCGCGGCCCCGGCTGCATTGACG
>JALYPB010000417.1 GCA_030856585.1 Gemmatimonadota bacterium
GGCCAGCGCCGGCGGCGCTGCTGGGGCTCTGCTCCGGGCTCGCGTCGGTCTATATCGGCTTCGCGGCTATCGGCTGATGCTGGAACTGCTCCGCTAGGAGCTAGGCTCTACAGCGGTGAGACCCGAAGTTCGGTAGAAGCGGAACTTACCCGAAGGCTCCCGCGGTATCTCAGGCACGGGCTTCACGACCACCGTACACTGCTCCCCGAAGACGGAGCGCACACTGCTCGCAAGGTCTGCCACACTTCGTCGCCAAACCCCGGTCCAGGCTGCACTAAAACCGTCCAGGTCCTGCTGTCGTGCTGCTCGAAGAGAATCTGCCCGATAGCCGTACTGGGGCCCTTGGCGTGGACCTTCTTGAGCAATCCGCCCAGCACCGCGGTCCCGTGCACGCGCCCCCCAGCGGCGGTGAGCAGCACGTCTCCTACCCTCCCCTGGATATCACAGAGTACCGGATGGGGCAGGCCACAGGAACACGGGTCTGGTGAGAGCCGCCCACGGTCACCGACGCGATACCGTATCAGCGGCATGACCCTGTTCGTGGTGCAGGTCAGCGCGATATCGCCCATGTCCCCGGGGCGGGCAGGTTGCCCATCAATCAAGACTTCCACCTCTACATGCTCTGCAAGACGTGGAGCGATCCAGCGGCGCACTCATAGCCCACAGTTCCGGTCTCGTTGCAGCCGTAGGTCTCGATGACACGAGCGCCGAGACCGTCCTGGACTTCCTGACGCTGGAAGGGGTAGAGCATCTCCCCATAAACCTTCGCGAAGGGAACGAGTGGCCCTCCCGCGGCGGGCGCAATCTTGCGAGCTTGCCGTGCCAGGTCCACGATCGCAGATACATAGCCCCAGACGTACGACCGCTGGCAGGTCTGTAGGTAGCGCACTCCTTCTGTGAGGCGAGCCTCGGAGAGGTTAGCCGCGCCCATTGCCTTGTGATTCCGGCTCCACTCCTTGAGCGGGCAGGAAGAAGCGCTCGGGGTCTCCGGGGCCGTAGATCGCTGCCGGCCTCAGGATGACCGTCTCGAACTCAGCCCCGGCCGAAGCGCTGACGAGAGGTTCCGCTTCGTACTTGATACGCTGGTAGTAGTCGCCCGGCCGGATCGGAGCATCCTCGTCGGCGGGTGGACGAGCCACGTTGCCGTGGACTCCGCAGGTGCTGCAGTAGATGAATTTGCGCACGTCGTGCCGACGCGCCGCCGAGAGCATTACCTGCGTACCGCCCACATTGACTTCATCATAGAAGGAGTTGGGCTTGTGCAGCTCCCGGAAGGCGGTGGCCAGGTGAAAAACCACCTCTACGCCCTTCATACTCTGCTCGACCACTTGCCGGTCCGTCACCGACCCGGTGAGGATCTCGGCCCCCTTGGCCCGAAGGTCATCGCTATGAAGTCCCTCCTTGTAATCCAGGGCGACTACCGCATGCCCAGCACAAGGAGCCGCTTGACCAGGGCGGTCCCGGTGAAGCCGGTCCCTCCGGTAACTAGCACACGCATTTCCGTCTCCACGAGAGATTGGCAGCCGGTACCGGATTTATGTAAGAATGATTTGAGTGTAAATCGGGCCCGGCGTCCCGGCTAGTCTTACCCCTTGCCGGCCGCGATGGACACCGGGAACCCTGCGGTCTAGCTTCTGGCATGAACCCCATTCCTGAACCTGGAGCGAGCCAGAACAGTGGGTTGGTCGAGGACGCGGATATTGGGACGTCTTCTGACGACTATGCCCGGCGCTTCAGGGGGGCGGTGGGGCGCTGGTTCCTGGAGACCCAGACTCGTCTGACGCTCGAATTGCTCCGCGAACTACCGGCCGGGGCTTCGGTTCTGGATGTTGGCGGGGGCCACGCGCAGATCGCCCCGCAGCTGATAGAGGCGGGCTACGAGATCACGGTAGTCGGGAGCGACCCGGTTTGCGCTGCCCGGCTGGCACCCTGGACCGCCAGCGGACGCTGCCGGTTCGAGGTGGCCAACCTGCTCTCACTGCCCTATGCGAACCGATCGTTCGATGCCGTCGTGTGCTTTCGTCTCCTGCCACACAGCGTGTCATGGAAAGCACTGATTGGAGAGCTGTGCCGGGTAGCACGGCGGTCCGTCATCCTGGACTTCCCTTCTACCCGTAGCGCAAATCTTTTTTCGTCCCCCCTGTTTCAGCTGAAAAGAGCGATCGAGCTGAATACCCGGGAATTCATTCTGTTTAACCCGTCCGAGATCAACTCCGCTTTTAGGAGAAACGGCTTTATCGTCCGGAAGAACCGGCCTCAGTTCCTCCTGCCCATGGTAATGCACCGGTGGGCCAACCAATCCGTGCTGAGCAGAGTGGCTGAGACATCAGGGAGGCTGCTGGGACTCACGCGCTGGTTCGGGTCGCCCATCATTATCCGGGCCGACCGGCGCACCGCCAGCGCCTGACCGCGGGCATGAAACTCTCTTTCCACCAACGAATCCTGCTCATCCTGATCTGTCTCGGCGCGATTCCCACTGCCCTGGCGATCCTGGGCTGGGGCCTGACCATTCGGTCCACGGCCCGGGCGCCGGGTGCACGTGACGCGATTGAAGGGGTCACCGAGTCCGGCCGCCTGCTCCTGCACACGGTCGACTCCACCCGTCTTCAGCCGGCCGAGCGTCGGGCGCTGGCTGATCACGCGACCAGGCTGAACAGCGCCATCGGCCAGCTGCAGCGAGCCGAGACCTTCAGCCGTTACTACTACGCCGGCCTGGGACTCGTCATTCTCACGGTCGGTGCCGGATTCGTGTATGCCTCGATTCGATTCGGCGGCCATCTTTCCCGGCAGCTCAGCCGCCCGATCGAGGAGCTGATCGGATGGACCGGTAACATTCGCCGGCTGCAGCCACTACCTCCCGATCGTCCCCGCCGGGGAGCTCCGGAGTTTGCCGCGCTGCGCACCGCCCTGCGGGACATGGCGTCGGCTCTCGAGCGGGCGCGGACGCAGGAGATAGAGGCCGAACGGCTTCGGGCATTCCGGGAAACGGCTCGCCGGGTGGCGCACGAGATGCGAAATCCGCTCACGCCAATCCGGCTGGCCGTGGCGTCGCTGGTCCGTTCCGGCGGAGCCGAGCATCGTGAAGCCGTTGAGGTTCTGGTGACGGAGTCGGGACGCCTGGAGCAGCTTGCCCGGGAGTTCACCGAGTTCGGCCGCCTCCCCGAGGGTCCCGTGGCGCCCGTTGACTTTACCGAGCTGCTGGGCGAGCTGGCCCGAACCACCTTGCCGGCAACCATGACTGCGCGGCTCAACCTCGATCCCCGGACACCCGTTCTACCGGGCCACTATGATCCGCTGCGACGGGCGTTCAGCAACATCCTTCGGAACGCGGTGGAGGCCTGCGAAGAGCAAGGCATGCTCGACATCAGCGCCGCGCCGGATGATGCGGGCGGGGTGCGCATCGAGATCTCCGACCGGGGACCAGGCGTGTCTCCGGAGGAGGCCGAGCAGATCTTCGATCCCTATTTCACGGGGAAGGCCGGAGGGACGGGACTTGGCCTGGCGCTGGTGAAGCAGACCATCGAGATGCATGGCGGCACGATCGGCGTTACCGAGACCCCGGGCGGCGGCGCGACCTTCGTGGTACGGATGCGCGCCCAGTGAGTGGAGGCGAGCAGGTCCTCCTGGTCGACGACGAGGCCAACATCCGGCGAATGCTTGGGGCGCTGCTGCGCAATGAGGGGTTCAAGGTCACCGAAGCGCCCAACGGCAACGCCGCGTTGCTGCTCATGGACGAAGCCGATCCAGACGTGGTGCTGCTGGACCTGATGATGCCGCCCGGTCCGGACGGCCTCGAGACGCTCACTCTGATGCGGGACCGGGGCCGATTGGCGCCGGTGATCATGATGAGCGGCAAGGCCCAGCTTACCGATGCCGTCCGCGCGGTCAAGCTGGGGGCATTTCAGTTCCTGGAGAAGCCGCTGAGCCCGGAGGGAGTATTGGTCACCGTCCGGGCGGCACTCGAGCTGAACCGCACCCAGGCGGAAAACCGCGCGCTGCATGCCGAGTTGGGCCGCCGGGCCGAGCTGATCGGCAGCGGCCCGGCGATGCAGCAGATTGCCGCCCTGATCTCGAGAGTGGGCCCCACCGAGGCGAGAGTGCTTATCACCGGCGAGTCGGGTACCGGCAAGGAGCTGGTTGCGGCGGCCATCCATGCCTCTAGCGGGCGCCGCGGGCGGCCATTCGTAACAGTCAATTGCGCCGCCATTCCGCGGGATCTGGTGGAATCCGAGATGTTCGGGCACGAGAGAGGATCGTTCACCGGCGCCACGGAACGCCGTCTGGGACGGTTCGAGCTGGCCGATAGCGGGACCCTGTTCCTCGACGAAGTGGGTGACTTGAGTCAGGAGGCTCAGGCCAAGCTGCTTCGGACCCTCGAAACCGGGGAGCTGCAGCGCATCGGCGCCGAGACCATGACGCGGATCGATGCCAGGGTTGTCGCCGCAACTAACCGGCAGCTCCACGAGGCGGTCAGCACCGGCGCGTTCAGGGAGGACCTTTTCTTCCGGCTCAACGTCTTTCCGATCCACCTGCCGCCGCTGCGAGAGCGATTGGAGGATCTGCCGGCGCTGGTCGTCCACCTGGCGGAGCGGATTCGGCCACGCCACGCGGCCCGTTTCACCGACGCCGCGCTCGACGCCCTCGCCTCTTACTCCTGGCCCGGCAACGTTCGGGAGCTGGCCAATCTGGTCGAGCGGCTGAGCATTCTCAGTGGCCCCGTGGTTGACGCCCCGGCCGTCCGCCAAGTCATTCGCGGCACCCCGGGTGCCCCCACGGCGACGCCGTTGATGGCGCTGCTCGGGCGCCCCTTGAGCGAAGCGCTCGACGAATTCGAGCGGGGCCTCATCCTGGCAGCGCTCACCCAGGCGCAACACAACATGGCCGAAGCGGCGCGCGCTCTTCAGACCGACCGCGCCAACCTCTACCGCCGAATGCGGCGGTTGGGGCTGGAGAAGAGCGCCGACTCCGAGCTGTAGTCACTCATTTCCATCGAGAGCCTCATGCGCCTGCTCATTGCCGGCCTGATGCTGGTGCTGGCCTCGCCCGGGTGGGCGCAGGACAGCATCATCGTAATCGACCCCAATGCGCCTCCGACCGATTCCGTCGTCCGCGCGGGCCCGCCCCCCGATGTGGTGGCAGAGCTGATCGCGCTGTTCAACGACTCCTCGGCGACGCGCATGCAGGGCGATGTGACCATCCCAGCCGGGAGCCGGTTCGAGGGAAAGCTGGCGCTATTCCGCGGCTCGCTCCGCATTGCCGGGCGGGTGAACGGTCCGGTCACCGTCGCCAACGGCACGCTGTACCTCCTGCCGGGAGCCTCGGTCCAGGGCGCAATCCTGGTGGTAGGAGGACGGCTCATCCGGTCGGAGCAGGTAGAGCACTTCGGGCCCGAACGGGTGTATTGGGATGCCGCACCGGTGATTCGCACGGTGGAAGGCTGGCTGGCTCAGCGGGAGCGGCGCCGCTCCCTTAGCGAACTGGCAACGGCCCGCACGTCGTTTCAGGCCGGCCGGATCCGGACCACGCTGTCGCTCGCCACCGGGGGGACCTATAACCGGGTCGAAGGGTTGCCGATCCTGTTCGGCCCGCTGTTCGAGGTCCACCCCTCATCCCGCACCTATGCCCGGCTGGACCTTCGCGGGATTCTTCGAACCGCCGGGCAAGCCGAGGATCGAAGCGACTTCGGCTATGTCGCGCGGGCCGACTTCAGGATTCAAGGCAAGCCCGAGTTCGGCATCGGCGGCCGGCTCTATAGCGAAGTGGATCCCATCGAGGAGTACCCCCTCACCAACTCCGAATCCGGGTGGTCGGCTTTTCTCCTCCAACGTGACTACCGGGATTACTTCGAGCGTGAGGGCGTCGGCGGGGTGGCGTACATCGTGCCGCATCCGGCCTGGCGGGTGGAGTTTACCATCAGCCGAGATGCCGAGCGCTCGGTGCAGATCACCGACCCGTGGTCGCTCCTGCGCAACAGCGATCGCTGGCGCCGCAACCCCCTGATCGACGACGGTCATTACTTCAACACCGGGTTGCAGGTGGATTTCGACACCCGGAACGACCGTGAGCGGCCTACGGCTGGATGGCTGCTCCGCGGACGGTTCGAGCACTCGACCAGCGACGATATCGCTCCCGTGGCGCTACCCGCCGTCGTGCGCCCCAATCCACAGACGGGCGGCGGGTACGCCACCGATCGGATCTCGCTCGACCTCCGGCACTACGCCCGATTTACGCCAGGCCTCCAAATGAATGGAAGAATCCGGGCGGATGGGTGGATCGCCGGTGACCGCCTGCCGATTCAGCGGCGCTACTCGCTCGGTGGACCCGACATCCTGCCCGGCTTCGACTTTCGCGCGTTTACCTGCGCGCCGCGGGGTTTCATCGACGCTGCCATTACCGCGCTGTGCGATCGGGTAATCTCTACCCAGCTCGAGGTCCGGACTCGTCTGGGACTAAACCTGGGCTACCGAATGCCGGATCGGGAAGGAAGCAGGGGACGGTTCATCGGGATCGAGGAGGCCGATCTCGTCATCTTCGGCGACGCGGGAAAGGCCTGGCTGGCGGGTAGCGGGCCGGGCCAGGTGCCGGTGAACCGGCTGCCGGCGCTGAAGGAATGGGCATTCGATGTGGGCGCCGGTATCGATGCCGGAGGAATCGCGGCCTACCTCGCCAAGAGCGTCTCCGAGGGAGAAGCGGTCAAGTTCGTAGTCAGGCTGCAGCGTCGCTTCTAGTGGCGCGAACTTCGCCTCGGCGCGGCTGGCTGATCGCATTCGGCGCTCTGTTTGCCGCCACGGCAGGCACCAGCCTCGCAGCCCAGGACGAGGGGCCGATCCGCCTGAACGTTACCCTGACGCAGGACTCCAGCATCCGGGGCGCACGAGCACCGGTGGTGCGCTCGGAAAACCTGCTCGGCGGTGAGAGCCGCTGGCTCGATGCGCTGCGCTCAGGGCTACCGGTTCGACTGCATTACCGTGTGGAGGTCTGGCGCTCCCGGGAGGGCTGGTTCGACACCTTTTTTCGCCAGGTGGCGTGGGACCTGGTGGTGCGCCATGAGCCGCTGCTGGATCAATACACTCTGCTCACCCTGGTAGGGGCGAGAAGGCAGGAGCGCCGGTATGCCACACTCGATGCCCTCGGCGCGGCCCTCGCCTTTGCCTATCAGGTAAGCGTTCGACCGGAACAGCCAGGCGGTTACTACTATGCCGCCAGTCTTCAGGTCTCGACCCTTTCAGATTCCGATCTCGACGAGCTGGAGCGCTTCCTGGCCGGCGACCTGGGGAATGGTGGTGGCGGCAACGAGGGAATTGGTGAGGCCGTGGGCCGCGGTACAACGCGGTTCCTGTTACGTCTGGCCGGCTTGCCCAGCTTGAGGCTGGAAGCGCGTAGCGAGCGGTTTAGGGTGCGGTAGCTAGACCGTCCCACCGAGCGCGCGCAGCGCCTGGTCGCCATAGAACAGCTTGATGTACTTGGCCTGGGTCAACGACAGGCGGCGGACTGCCCACGAGAGATGCACGAAATGAGGCTCACGGGGAGCGCTCAGCGGGTGCATACCGCACTCCTCCGGAAGATGATTCCCCTTCCTGGTATTACACGAGCTGCAGGCGGTGACGACGTTGCTCCACTCGTTGTCGCCTCCGCGCGAAAGCGGAATCAGGTGATCCCGGGTGAGACATTCCCGGTGACGCAGGTCGGCCTGGCCCCGGTGGCAATACTGGCAGCGGTAGCCGTCGCGAGCGAAGAGGAATGTATTGGTGACTTGACGGCGGAAGCGGCGGGGGACGTGGACGAACTTGACCAGGCGTATGATCGCAGGTTTTGGGAGCGTCAACCGTTCACTTCGAACGATGTCGCTCCCATCCGATTCTACGATCTCGGCTTTGCCCTCGATTACCAGCCGGAGGGCGCGCCGGACCGGGACCATGGTCAACGGCTCAAAGGAGGCGTTTAACGCCAGACACCGCACTGGCTCTCTCCAGATATGCGATGGTGAGATACGGGAATCAGACACACGCTCCCGACTGGAGCGCTTCCCGAATCGTAACAAGGTCGATTTGACCCAGCAAGCCGAGCCGGGCCCGTTAGTACCATGTCAGCGCTCAACATGTGGCATGTGCGCAGCTCCCGGGTAAGGCACCCGAACCCGCTGCGATCAGCGTCAAGTATCGGCACTTTGTCCCAGCAGCTACATGGCGCCGGATGTTACTTCACCAGCTTCTGTATCCGGGTTGCAATTTCCTCGCGCCAACGCTGGCTTCGAGTGATGACCAGCACCGTGTCATCCCCGGCGATCGTTCCAATGATCTCGGACCAGCCCGCCTGATCCAACGCCTCGGTCACGGCACCTGCGGAGCCGCTCGCGGTCTTGAGTACCAGAAAGGGCCCCACCCCATCTACGCTGACCAACAGCGCCGGGAGAACCTGGCCCAGCTCGGGCCGCACGGCCGGGCGATGGGGGTGGGTGTAGTACGCACCACCCTGCGGATCGGCCAGCTTGGCCAGACCCAGCTCGCGGATGTCGCGGGAAAGGGTGGCCTGCGTTACGACGAACCCGTCATCCGCAAGCGCCTGACGCAGCTCGTCCTGACTCTCGATCCGGCGGTCGCGCACCACGCGGAGGATGGCGGCATGACGTTGAATTTTCATAGGGCTCGGTAGACGTCCCTCCCACCCAGACAGGTCAACCGCAGATCCGTCGGAGAGCCGGCGAGCACCAGTTCAGCCGGTGAACTCTCCCCACCTGCGTCCCTCACCCGCATGACCACACAGTCACCCCATTTTCCGACACTGAGGCTCCCAGTTTGGCCGGCGATACCCAACGCCCGGGCCCCGCCCAGCGTGCAGAGTTCGATGGCAGCTTCGGCGGTCAGGCGGGCCAACGCCCGGGCGGCACGCGCCTCGGCCATCATATCCAGCCGGCCTATGCTCACCTCGGAATCGGTTCCTATCCCGACCCGGATCCCCGCCCGAAGCATGTCCCCGATCGGGGCGGCACCGTGATGGTGCGCTTCATTCGAAAGTGGGCAGTGAGCCACGGCGGCGCCTGAATCAGCCAGCACCCTGATGTCCGCACCGTCGATCTGTACCGCGTGAATGCAGAGCGTCTGTGCAGTAAGCACCTCGTGCTGGGCCAACCACGCCACCGGGGACAGGCCAGGCGGGCTTGGCAGTGGGATCCCGCGAGCCCTCCACGCGTCGGCAAAGGGTCCGGAGCCCCTCGTGAGCAAATCCGTCTCAGCCGGCGATTCCGCGATATGCACAGCCAACGGCAGGCTCTCCGACCGCGACCAGGCCGCCACCGCGCGGAAGAGGGGGCCGCTCACGCTGTAGGGCGCGTGGGGGGAGACACCGATGCGTACCCGGTTGCCGGCCCACCTCCCCATACCCTTTATCCTCTCCCGCAGCCCCTCCAGACTCTGCTCAGACTGGTCCGGATGGGGACCAAAGACTTCCTGATAGGCCACGCCCGAACCGCCTGATTCAGCCAGCGCCTGAAGCGCCGCGCCGGAATCTCCGGTGTCGGCAATCGTGGTCACTCCGCCGGCATAGCATGCCGCTAAGCCCCGCCTTGCGGCTTCGATGTAGTCGGCCGGCCCGCGAGTTGTTTTCAGTTCCCTTAGCCGGCGGATCCAGTCAGGAAAGTCGGGCTCCTGGATCTGACCCGCAAAGCCGGTCAGCTCCAGATGGGTATGAGTATTGATCAGGCCGGGAAGAATAGCCGCGTTACCGAAGTCCTCGGCCAGCACGTGAGAAGGTCGAGGCACGGCCGAGTCAGGGCCTATCGACTGCACTCGGCCCTCTGGTCCGATCAGTAGGGCCCCGTACTCGATGGGAGCGCCTTCAACGGGAATCAACCAGCGGGCGGCCAGCCGGCGCGCCCGCATTTCAGGGACGTGGAGTAGGCGCCGGGCCGGTACCCCCCATGACTCCTGTGGTGCCCCCCGGTTCGGGAGTGCCACCCTGGGTGCTCGGCGGCGGCTTCGGAGACCCCACCCCCGGGGCGGTGGGCGGTCCTGCGGGTGGCTGAGCCGGGTCCGGTGATTCGCCGCCCATGACCCCGATCGAACCGAAAGGCGAATGCACGGGGCAGAAAGCCGTTGGCTCCGTGCCCGGGATGAACGACTCGATATAGTGGACGTCCTTGGGGCAGAATGGCGTGGCCTTATAGCCGGTAGTCTTGTCGACATCCAGGGCGCTGAGCCCCGCTGGACGTGACCATGCGGCCGGGAGGCTTCTGCGCTCATAGACCTCCCGCATCATTGCGCTCCACGCCGGCCCCACCAGGACACCGCCCTGGGCGTTACCCTTGATCTTCTTGGGCTGGTCGAACCCGATCCAGAGTCCCGTGACCATGTCCGGCGTGAAGCCGATGAACCACACGTCGTACCCGTCGTTGGTGGTGCCAGTCTTGCCGCCGGCCGGGAAGTTGATTCGGGCCCCAACAGACCCGACCGCGGTGCCGTGCCGCACGACATCCCGCAGCACGTCGGTCATCAGCCAGGCGTGCAGGGTGTCCATCACCTCCACCGACCGTACGGCCGGCTGCCACACGATTTTGCCGCTGCGGTCTTCCACCCGGAGCACGCCGTTGGGCACCGTCCGCGACCCCAGGTTTGCGAAGGTGGTATAGGCGGCGATCATCTCCAGCGGGATCACATCGGCCGAGCCGATGTGAATCGAAGGAAACGCCGGCACCCGGGTGGTGAGGCCGAATTTGCTCGCTTCACTGATGACAGCCTGCTCCCCCAGCTCCATGCCCAGCTTGATGGCGATGATGTTGCGCGAGAGATAGAGTGCCCGCCGCAGCGTCATCGGGCCGTCGAACTCGAGATCGTAGTTCTGCGGCGCCCAGGGCGGCTCGGCTGGATCGAGATCGACGGTGAGCGGGTCGTCCACCATCACGTGCGACAGAGGGTACCCGGCCTCGACCGCAGCGGCATACACGATCGGCTTGAAAGTCGATCCCGGCTGCCGCAACGCCTGGGTGGCACGATTGAACTTGCTGTCATCGAAGTCGCGCCCACCGACCAAGGCCCGGATATATCCGGTCTTGGCCTCCAGGGTAACGGCCAGGCCCTGGAGATACGGCGTGGTGGTCCGGCTGTTGTTGTCACCGTTGTCGGTCCGCGAGTCCATGTACTGCCGGTAGGTCTCGTGGGTGAATTTCCCGTCGGCCCCGCTCTCGATGGCTTCGAGCCGCGCCTCGAGCGCACGCTCGGCTGCCTGCTGGATATCGAGATCGAGCGTGGTGTAGATCCGGTAGCCCGAGGTGTAGAGCTCCCGCCCGAACCTGGCCTCCAGCTGCTGGCGCACATACTCCACGAAGTACTCGGCCACGCCGCTGAAATCGGAATGAGAAGACAAGAGGAGCGGATACGCTTTCCACCGCTCGGTATCCTCCGAGTTAAGCAGCCCGTTATCCCGCAGCAGATTCAGTACAGTGTTGCGGCGCTGGATGTTCAGGTTGGGATTGCGGCGGGGGTTATAGCGGGTGGGGGCCTTCGGTATGGCGGCGAGCGTGGCCGCCTCCGCCACATTGAGGTCCCGGACCGATTTGCCGAAGTACCGCTGAGAGGCCGCCTCGACACCGTAGGCGCCGTTTCCGAGCGGGATCTGGTTCAGGTAAATCTCGAGAATCTTGTCCTTGGGATACTTGCGCTCGATGTCGAGCGCCACGTGCGCTTCCCTCAGCTTGCGCCGGAGTGACTTGTCGGTTCCGCTGATGTCTTCGTCCCAGATGTTCCGCGCCAGCTGCATCGTGATGGTCGAAAATCCCTCGGCGAACCGCAGGGCGAAGACGTTGGTGCGAATCGCCCCGAAGACCCGGTACCAATCGATGCCGTGGTGGCTGTAGAACCGCTTGTCCTCCGTGGCCAAGAACGCGGTTTTGACATAGGGCGACATCTCACCGAGCGGAATTACCGTGCGCCGCTCGAGCCCGAGATCGGTAATCAGCCGGCCGTCCGCGGCGTAGACCTTGGAGGCCTGGTCCGGATCGTAGCCGCCCAGCTCCTCGATGGAAGGACAGGTATTCCCTGCACAGGCTCGGCTCCAGGCCGCTACCAGAACGGCCAGCCCGAAGGCCACCGTGGCGAGGATTCCGACGAGAATGTTGCGACGGGCCCGAGGGGACAGCCGGGCGGGCTTCAGGCGCGACGGCCGGACGCCCTTCCCTGGAGGGTCATAGGGATTCAGAGGATCCATCGGATCCTGTGGGTGGGTCATGTGCGCAAGCTAGCCGATTGCGAGGCTCTATTCCAGCGGGTACCATTGGCGCCTATGCCTGACCTTCTCGAGACTCTCGCGGCGCGCGGTCTGCTCCAGGACGTCACCGCCGACCTGGCCCAAAGGCTCCAAAAAGGCCCACTTACAGCCTATGTGGGCTTCGACCCGACTTCCGATTCTTTGCACGTGGGAAGTCTGGTCCCGGTGATCGGCGCGGCGTGGCTGCAGCGGTTCGGGCACACTCCAATCGTGCTGATCGGCGGGGGCACCGGCATGGTGGGTGATCCCAGCGGCAAGCGCTCCGAGCGACCCATCCTCCCGCTAGACCAGATCGATCGCAACGCGCAGGCCATCCGGGCCCAGCTCGCCCGTTTTCTGAGCTTCGAGGGCGGCGGCAGCAACAGCGCCCGGCTCCGCAACAACGCCCACTGGCTGCGCGACCTGCCACTCATGGACTTTCTCCGCGAGGCGGGCCGGCATCTCACACTTGGATTCATGCTTCAAAAGGACAGCGTGCGCAGCAGGCTGGAGAGCGGCATCAGCTACACCGAATTCAGCTACATGGCGATCCAGGCGTACGACTTCTGGCATCTCTTCCGGACGGAGGGCTGCGAGCTTCAAGTGGGCGGCGGCGATCAGTGGGGCAACATCACGGCGGGGATCGAGCTGGTCCGCAAGCGCGAAGGTCAGCAGCTTCACGGGCTGGTCTTTCCGCTCATTACCAACGCGTCCGGGGCCAAGTTCGGCAAGAGCGAGGCCGGGAACATCTGGCTCGATCCGGCCAAGACCAGTCCGTACCAGTTCTATCAGTTCTGGATCAACACCGACGATCGAGACGTCGAGCGCTATCTCAAGCTATTCACCTTCCTCTCGCTCGAAGAGATCGCCGAGACCATGGCGACCCACACGAGTGATCCTGGAAAGCGCACGGCGCAGCGGCTGCTGGCGGCGGACATGACGACGCGGGTTCATGGTGCGGTCGAGGCGGAGCAGGCGATGGACACCAGCCGGAAGCTGTTCGGCGCTGGCAGTAACAAGGAAGGCGCCGGGCTAGGCGATGTTCCGGAGCGACGCGTATCCCGCAGTCAGCTTCGGGACCTCTCGGTGGTCGATCTGCTGGTGGCCAGCGGGCTCGCCACATCGAAGGCAGACGCGCGAAGAGGCATCCAGGGCAGAGGCTTCTATGTGAACGACGAGCCGATCGAGACGGTGGACCAGGAGCTGGACGAAGCGGAGCTCCAGGGGCCGCCGGGGGGACGCTTCGTCATCCTGCGGAAGGGAAAGAAGAACTACGTCAGGCTGGTTCTGGAAAGTTGATCCTACCAGCGTCTCCGCCGGGTGCTGGTGCTGCGTGGAGGCTTGGCGCCGAGCAACCCGAATAGACCGCGCATAACCTCTCTCACAACCGTTCTGCCCATCGGCGATGATGCCGCGTCCCGTGCCATATCCCCCACGGTTTTGCCCGGTTGCGATTCAGCCGGGCGCTCCGGCGCTGGCTCCGCGGCCGGAGGTCTGGTGCGTTCCATCCGGGCGGCGAGGATCTCGCGCGCGCTCTCGCGGTCCAGCGGCGTGCCGTACTCCGCGAGCAGGCCCGACTGGCTGATGTCGACCTGTAATTCCTCCGGCGTCAGCGGGGCCATGCGAGATGCCGGGGGGATGAGACGGGTTGCGACGACAGGCGTGGGTGTGCCGCGACTGTTGAGCACGGTTACCACCGCTTCGCCGATTCCGAGCGACGTGAGTGTCTCGCCCAGGTCGTAGAAAGACGTCTTGGGAAACGTCCGCACGGTGGCCTTGAGCGCCTTGTCATCGTCCGGAGTATGCGCGCGCAGCGCGTGCTGGATGCGATTGCCCAGCTGGGCGAGCACACCCTCCGGTACGTCCTTGGGAGTCTGAGTCACGAAGTACACTCCGACGCCCTTCGAGCGGATCAGCCGGACCACTTGCTCGATCTGGTCGAGAAACGCTCTCGGTGCATCATCGAAGAGCAGGTGAGCCTCGTCAAAGAAGAAGACCAGCTTCGGCTTGGCCAGGTCTCCCACCTCAGGCAGGTTGTGATACAGTTCGGCCAGCAGCCACATCATGAAGGTTGAAAAGAGCTTCGGCTTGTCTGCAACGTCGGGCAGCTCGAGACAGGTGACCACTCCGCGCCCATCGGAGGTTACCTGAAGCATGTCCGTCACGTCGAACTCCGGCTCGCCAAAGAAGCGCTCCGCCCCTTGTGATTCGAGCTCCACCATTTTCCGCAGCAGGACGCCCACCGATGCGCTGGACATGCCTCCGTATTGAGCGAGCGCGGCCTTCCCGTCCTCCGACCCGAGGAATTGAAGTACCGCCCTCAGATCGTGAAAATCGAGCAGCGGAAGCCGATTGTCGTCCGCGTACTTGAATACCATGGTCAGGATGCTGGTCTGGGTTTCGTTCAGCGAAAGCACTTTGCCCAGCAACAACGGTCCAAACGAGCTCACGGTTGCACGCAGCTGCACGCCCAGCGCGCCGGTGAGGCTGACAAACTCGACGGGCACGCCTTGTGGCTTCCAGTTCCAGCCGATTTCGCTCGCTCGTCCGCTGACGCGGGGAGACGCGTCGCCGGGCATGGCCAGGCCCGAGAGGTCGCCCTTCATGTCCGCCAGGAATACCGGAACGCCCTGAGCCGAGAGTTGCTCGGTGAGCAGCTGCAGCGTCCTGGTTTTGCCCGTGCCGGTGGCGCCGGCTACCAGCCCGTGGCGGTTGGTCATCGCCAGCGAAAGTCGAATCTTCGGCTCCTGGTGCACCTGGGCTCCCTCCAGCGCTGCGCCCAGTACCAACGACGGCTCGCTGTCACCGTAGCCCGACGCCAGCATCTCCCCAAACGTGGTCATGACTCCCCCAATATGTCGACGACCCGCTCCATTTCATCCACGGTGTTGTAGAGATGCGGGCTGAGCCGGATGGCGCCCTCGCGCATGCTGCAGATGACTCGCGACCCCTTGAGCCGACGGAACGCATCACCGACATCAGGGGGCTGGACACAGAGAATTCCCGATCCCCGCTCCCCCGTGGGCGATACTACGCGCACCCCACGGCGCGCGGCCCATTCGAGCAACGGAGCGTGGAGCGACTGAAGGTGATTGGCGATACGCTGGATGCCGACCGAAAGCAGGAGTTCCAGCGAGGCGTTCATGCCGGCAAAGTCCTGGTATGGCAGGGTGATCAGCTCGAATCGCCGTGCGTCGCCCCGCAGCGTATCGCGATACTCGGTGAGCCGGGTGAAATCCTCGGTGCCCTCGAACGCCATCCAGCCGGTCACCGACGGACTCAACTCGCGTACCAGCTCCCGGCGGACATAAACAAAACCGGAGCCCCAGGGCGAGAGCAGCCACTTCTGCGCTCCACAGGACAGGACGTCAACCGGCGTTCTCCTTACATCGACCGGCAGCTGGCCGACGCCCTGAATCGCATCCACGACCAGGTACGTCCCCGAGGCTCGCGTGGCGGCCGAGAGGCGAGCCAGATCGACCGTGTACCCGTTGCTGAATTGCACCAGCGACACCGCGAGCACCCGCACACGGGGATCGCTGAGCCGGTCCACCAGATGGGCCTCATCCGGCCAGCCCTCCGGCGTTGTCGGCGCCAGCTCCAGCGTGATGCCGCTGTCCTTGAGGAGCATCCAGGGATAGATGTTGGCCGGAAACTCCTTGTCGCTCGCCAGGACGATATCACCGGGCTGGAGCGGCAGGGATCGCGCGGCCATGCTCAGACCGAATCCGGTATTGATGGTGAGTGCAATCTCCTCCGGGACTGCTCCGATCAGGTCGGCCGCCAGCCGGCGGGACTCTGCCATCGTCGCAAAGAGATCCCGATCGGGCAGCTGGAAGGGAGCGGCACGCTTGCGGTTGAACTCGTCGAGCACTTTCCGGGTCCGCTCGGGCAGCGGACCGACGCTGGCGTTATTCAGGTAGAGGGTGTCGGAGGTCCAGGGGAACTCCGTGCGACGGAGCTCGGCGAGGTCGAGACCGCTGTCATCCTGAGCGTAGCGAAGGATCTCTCCTTGCGCAGTCGAGAGATCCTTCGGACGCTCCGCTCCCTCAGGATGACCGGTTCCCCCCACACCCCGCTCACCTCTCACCGGTCACCTCTCAGTTCTCAGCTTGGGATCGTACGCCTCGCGGAGCGCATCCCCCACCAGGTTGAAGCCGAGCACCGCCGCCCCGATAGCCAGGCCGGGAGCGAAGGAGATCCAGGGGGCCACCCGCAGGAGGTCCCGGCCGTCGGCCACCATGGCCCCCCAGCTCGGCGTAGGGGGTTGAGCGCCCAGCCCCACAAACGAGAGGGCGGCCTCGGCCATGATGGCCCCGGCGATCCCGAGGGTCGCGGCGATGATCACCTGGGTCCGCACGTTGGGCAGGAGGTGCCGCAGCAGGATCCGGCGGTCGCGGGCCCCCAGGGCGCGGGCGGCCAGCACGAACTCCGAGTGCCGGAGAACGAGAACCTGGCTCCTGACCAGCCGGGCCATCCCAGCCCAGCCCACGATTCCAATGACGACGAAGACCACCGGGAGCGACGGCTTAACCGCCGCCGCCACCGCGATGAGCAGAAGAAGGGTGGGGAATGCCAGGGTGATGTCGGCTAGACGCATCACTAGCGCGTCGACCCAACGGCCGTAGTAGCCGGCCAACAGTCCCAGGAGGACGCCAAGCGTCACGGAAACCGACTGCGAGATGAGGCCAACGGAGAGCGAGAGGCGGGCCCCGTAAAGCACCCGGCTGAGGACATCCCTGCCCTGGGTATCGGTGCCCAGGAGGAATCGCGACCCCGGCTCGACGAGGTAAGCGTTCCGGAGGTCCCCGGTGATGGGGTTATGGGGGGCCAACCACGGTGCGAACACCGCCGCGATCACTACGACCGAGACAAAGAAGAGCCCCAGCTGGAAGAACCGATCCCCCCGCAGCCGCTCCCTTAGCACACTCTGTGGCATCCTGTTCCCGTGACCTGGGTTACCTGTTCCGATGGTGAGCCGGGCACATCAGTGGAACTTCGGCTCTTACCGCGCCGAGCGCACGATTCTTGCATTTTTATTCTGACAACGGATCCGAATGCAACCTTTGGCAGGCCGGGCATGTGATACCC
>JALYPB010000406.1 GCA_030856585.1 Gemmatimonadota bacterium
GCTGGCCATAGACGATTGCGTCCGGCGCATCGGTGATGGACGGTCTCGGCCCCCGAAACAGATACGGTGGCGAGAGAATCTCGGCACTGAGCTCCCGGGGAAGACCCACTCCGTCGCCGCTGCCACCGTGCAGAACCCGGCCGTCCGGCAGGAGCAGCGTGGTCGAGTGATAGACGCGGGTAACTTGATTACCCGCCAGTGGGCTCCACACCTCCGTTGCGGGACTCCATACCTCCGCAAGATGCACCGCTCCGCCTGGATCACTGAATCCGCCGGCGCTGGTTCCCCCGGTTGCCAGAACACTGCCATCCGCCAATAGCGTCGCATTGAATTGGCGGCGGGCATGGGCCATGGATCCGGTGTAACGCCATTCGGGGGTGGCGCTGGTCAGGTCGATCACTTCGGCTGTGCTGGTGGGGGGGCCATCGGGAGGATCGCTCCCGCCGACAATGAGGACGCGGCCCGGCCGGTACATGACGGCGGAGCCATAGTCCCGCCGGCCGTACCTGCTGGTGGCAACCGGGGTCCAGGCTCCCGTTCCGGCGGGATCGAGATAGGAAGTTTGAGCCAGCTCGCCGGCATAAAAGACGAGCCCGTTGGGTGCCACGAATGCGCGCGGATAATAGGGCAGCGCGCGAGCGGCACCGGTGAGCGAGCGCCAGTGGCTTCCGGTCCATACTTCGGGGATCTCGACCTCCGCACCTTCTTCATCCCGTCCGGCCAGGGTCAGAACCTCTCCGTCAGGCAACGTTGTGCTGGTCGGGTACCAGCGGCCCCGACTCATGGGGGCCACGCCGGTCCAACCACGAGTGGTGGCATCGAAGATGTTCGCATCCGGCAGCCCATGGTGATCGCTGAGGTGGCCACCGGTGACGAGGAGGCGTCCGTCGGGCAGGAAGGCGTGTCCGCTGCAGAACAGCATGCTGGCACTGGCTGCGACGGTGAATACGCCGGTCGCCGGGTCCCAGACCTGGGGCTCTCCGATGCGGCCCCAGGAAAGCAGCTGACCCGAGGGAAGCAGGTGGAGATGGACCGCTACGACGGGCCAGTCAAAGGGTGCCGACCACTCTCCAACGGTGGCCTCGGGTTCCTGCGCTGCGGGCGGCGAGGGGCAGGCTAAGTCGGCATTGCCGACGGAGGCGATTTCCTTGTTGCGGTAGGAGACCTTCAGGGTTCCCTGGTGCAGGGTAGTCAGCCTGGTCTCGCTCGGCGCGCCCTCCGCGCCCCGCGGCGGAAGAACCAGCTCGCCGTGCTCGGTGGTGCCGGCGACGGCGTATTCCGTGGTAAGAGCGGCGGGACCCAGGCTCTGAAGATCGAAATCGTTGCCACACACATACGCCACGGCAACTGGAGCGATATCACCCGGGGGGCTGGGCTTGAGGGTGTCCTGACAGCTGACTGCGGCGGCCGTCAGACAGGCCGCCATGAGCCGTCGCGCCCATCTCACTGGCTGAATTCCTGCTCTGTGCACCGGCCTAGGGCCCGGTTACTCCGGCATCCACCATCTCGCGAACCTTGCGGGCCAGCGCGTCGGGAGCCAGCGGCTTCTGCAGGAATTCGCGGCCCTCTTCGAGCAGACCACGGCGAACTACGTCTGCGCCGGTATACCCGGAGGTGAAGAGCACCGGTACGTCCGGCCACCGCTCTGCAAGCCGCGCGGCCATCTCGCGGCCGCCCAGATCGGGCATGACTACATCGGCAACAATGAGGCTCACCCGCCCGGACTCGGCCTCCAGGATGTTCAGCGCCTCCCTACCGTTAGCCGCTTCGTGGACGTTATAGCCGCAGTCCCGCAGCGTCCGGGCCATGATCGAGCGAACCATGGCTTCATCCTCGGCGACGATCACCGTCTCGTGGTTGCCAGCAACCGGCGTCGCCCCCCGTGAGTCCGGGACGTCGGGCGCGTTGGCCGCCAGCGGGAAGTAGAGCTTGAATGCGGTGCCGAGTCCGGGCTCGCTGTAGACCCAGATGAATCCACCGCTCTGTTTGACGATGCCGTAGACCGTGGACAGCCCGAGTCCGGTTCCCTGGCCGACCCCCTTGGTGGTGAAGAACGGCTCGAAGACCCGGGCCGCGGTGGCCCGATCCATCCCGTGACCGGTGTCGCTCACCACCAGGGCGGCGTAGGTCCCGGGCCGGAGCGAATCCACTGATTTGCCGGCGGCGTACGCCTGGTCCAGCACCACGTTCATGGTCTCGATGGTGAGCCTGCCCTGGTCGGGCATGGCATCGCGCGCGTTGAGGGTCAGGTTGATGAGAACCTGCTCCAGCTGCCCCGGATCCGCCCGGATGGACCCGAGCTCGGGCGAGAGGTGCATCCGCAGGGCCCGGGTCTCTCCCAGAGTCCGGCTGAGAATCGACTCGAGGTCCCGGACTGTGGCGTTCAGGTTGAGTACCTGCGGCTGGAGGACCTGCCGGCGGCTGAAGGCGAGAAGCTGCTGGGTAATTCCGGCCGTGCGGGTGGCTGCTTTCCAGATCTGATCGACATCGTCTCGGACCGGGACGGGGAGATCGTCCCGCTGGAGCACGTAGTCGGCGCAGCCAAGGACCACCGACATCATGTTGTTCGCCTCGTGCGCGATCCCACCGGCCAGCTGCCCCACCAGATCCATGCGCTGGGCCTGCCGCAGCCGCTCCTCCATCTGTTTCCGCTCGGTTGTGTCGAGACACACGCCGGTCATGTACAGCGGGTTTCCCTTCGAGTCGCGCACCACCCGGCCCTGGTCGGCCAGCCAACGCACCCTTCCCCCGGGAAGGACGATCCGGAATTCATAATCCAGCGCGCCGCCACCCTCGAGAGCGAGCTGAACCGATGCGGCAACGAAGGCACGATCGTCCTGGTGGACCCGATCGATGAAATGCTCGTAGCTGGTGACCCGCTGGCCGGGCTCGATACCATAGAGCTCGTGCAGCTGCTCGTCCCAGGCAATCGTATTGGTGGCGACGTCCCACTGCCAGGTGCCCATCCGGGCGGCCTTGAGCGCAAGACGAAGCCGCTCCTGGCTCCGCACCAGCGCCTCGGCTGCGGCCTTCCGTTCGGTCACGTCACGCTTGATCGAGGCCGCCCCCACCACGCGCCCGTAGCCGTCGCGGATCGGCGATACGCTCAGGGCGACGTGGACCCGCCGCCCGTCCTTCCGAATTCGCTCGGTCTCGGAGAACTCCACCCGTTCGCCCCGGCCGATGCGCTCCAGGAGCGTACGCTCGGCGCCGTGGAGCTCTTCGGGAATGAGACGAAACATCGGCTGGCCGAGCATCTCGGCTTGGCTGTAGCCGAAGATGGTCTCGGCCCCCGTGTTCCAGCTGGTCACGATGCCGTCGAGCGTCTTGCCGATGATGGCGTCGGATGAGGACGCGACGATCGCGGCCAGCCGGGCAGCGGCCTGCTCGGCCGCTTGATGGCCGGTTACGTCGCGGGTAAAACAGCGGGTGTGAACGAACCGGCCGTCCTCGAAGTACGCGCTGGAATCGATGAGGACGTGCCTGATGCCGCCGTTCCTGGCGCAGAGCCGGGCCGGGTAATCGCGCAGCACCTCGCCGGCGAGGAGCCGGCGCAGGATATCGTCGATGACCTCACGGTCGGCATGAAAGTCGACGATGTTCTTTCCCACGTATTCGTCGCGATCGTAGCCCAGCAGGTCGAGCTCGGCCTGATTGACCCGCAGGATGGTGCCATCGGAGCCGACCCAGTGGATCGGCACGGCCGCGTTCTCGAAGAAATCGGTGAGCTCCTGCTCGCGATGACGGAGATCGGCACTGGCCTGTTTGAGGTCCTCGATATCCACCGAGGTACCGACCCAGTGCAGCAGCTTGCCATCGGCATCCCGGAACGGAACCACGCGAGCCAGCATCCAGCGGTACACCCCATCATGCCGGCGGTAGCGGAGCTCGGTCTCGAACGGCTGCTCCTGCTCCAGGGCCTTGGCCCACTTCTGCTGGACGGTAACTGCCTCGGAAGGATGGTTGAACTGGGCCCGTCCCCCGCGGTTGATCTCCGCCAGGGTCGATCCGGTGTACTGCTCCCAGGTACGGTTGACGTAGAGGATCCGGCCACCTGGGTCGGTCAGCCAGAGGAAGCCGGGCGTGGCATCACCTATGGCCCGGTACCACTGGTCGGTGGGCTGGAGCGTGGCGTCTGTCATCGGTAGTGAGGACGGTTGCACCGGGTTGGCGGCGTCTGAGCGCTTGGGGAGAAAGGACAGTGGTATGCAAAGAGCCAGGTCCCGGGGAACCGGGCTGGGCGTACAAAATACGGGCCCCGGAACGGGCATGGCAAGTAGGCCGCCCCGGCCTCCCTTTCGTCCGGGCTCCGGAGCCGCTTAGCTTCAGGCCACCGGCACCCTTACCCCGTCGCTGGCCCTTCGTCCAACGGCAGGACAGCGGACTTTGGATCCGTTAATGGTGGTTCGAATCCACCAGGGCCAATTGGAGTTAGCGTTTCGTGCACCACTTCGTGCACCACTTTCGGGCGCTATCAGAGGCGATAACGGACCTTCCCCCACCAGGCAGGGAGCGCCGCCAGTTTGCCGGGACATTCCCACTTGGTCGCAGGAGATCGCCAGACTAGCCGAGGGCTGTCCTGCCGGGTAGTGTGTAGG
>JALYPB010000435.1 GCA_030856585.1 Gemmatimonadota bacterium
GCCGAACCGCGTGCTGCTGGTCGATGATGCTCCCGAGGCCCGGGCGACCCTGGAGGCTCATCTCACCCGAAGCGGATTCGAGGTGCTGACCTGCGCCTCCGCCGATGAGGCCGCGGGCATCCTCGCCCGCCAGAAGATCAGCTGCATGATCGCCGAGGCCCGTTTGTTCGGCAGCGGGGCTAGCGAGCTCCTGGCTCGCGCGCTCTCCCGGGACCCCAACCTGGCGGTCCTGGTACTGAGCTCACGCCCGGATGTGGCCGACGCGGTGCGCTACCTCCAGTACGGCGCCATGGACTATCTGCCAAAGCCGCTTGATCTGCCGGGGGTCGAAGCCGCGGTGCAGCGGGCGCTTCGCCGGCGCACGGAGCGGATCCACGAGCGGAGTGCCGGCCGGCTGCTGAAGGAGGAGCTGGTCAACCTCGGCGCCGAGCTGGCCCGGGAGCGGGCCAAAGTCGAAGGCATGACCGTTGCCACCTTGGAGGCGCTGGTCTGCGTCGTCGAGGCCAGAGACGTCTGGTTCGTCGGTCACTCGCTCCGGGTGGCACAGTTGGCGGCATCCATCGCGGCCGAGCTTGGGCGCTCCGACGAAGAGGTGGAAAGCGTCCGACGCGCCGGTCTGTTGCACGACATTGGCATGATTGTCGTTCCTGAAGGCATCACGAGCAAAGAAGGATCGCTCACTCCGGAGGAGCAGGAGCTGATCAAGCGCCATGTGATCGTCGGGTCCGAGATTCTCGCCCCTGTGCCCCAGCTGGGCCCCGTCGGCGCGTTTGTGCGTGCCCACCATGAGCGCTGGGATGGCGGGGGTTATCCTGATGGCCTCGTGGGTGAGGGTATCCCCTGGGGAGCCAGGCTCATCGCCGCCGCCGAGCTGTACGATGCCTTCACGACTGCACGGCCGTACCGCGATCAGTTGACGCCAGAGATGGCGGTAGAGAAGATGCTGGGCTTGATCGGGACCGTGCTTGCCCCCGAGGTTCATCAGGGTCTGGGAGCGCTGGTGGAACGCGGCCGGGCGCTGGTTTTCGTGGATGAAGGGCGGGGCAGGGAGCCGGTTCTCGACGGCCCCCAGGTGCGTGCCGCCAGCTGAAGCCCCTGCAACTTGCCGACAACCTTGGCCGTTTCGGCGTCGATCCCGCCAGCTTGATGCTCGTCACTAAAATCGGGCCGCGCCTGCCCCGCCAGAGTGCCCTCCTGCTTCGACTCCTAAGTCAATAGCTCACAACCAGATCCCGGCGTCGCGCAGAATCCTGCACGGCGGGCACAATCCTTTCCTTCTGAACTGGTACAGCGGTTGCCCTTACCTCGTGCGAACACACGGAGCCCGACCTCCGCAATCCCGAGACACTCCATGACGGACACGAGATGCCACTTTGCGTGACGCACGCCAGGAACCGGCCTTGACCGCGGTTCCCATGCCCGAGGCCGAGGCACGGATCGACGTGCTCTGGGCCCGGTACCGCTCGGCCGGAGATCCCGAAGCACGGGCTCAACTGCTCTCGCGGCACCTGGGCCTTGTCCATCACGTGGCCCGCGAGGTCTCGAGCCGGATCCCCTCGATCGAGCTCGGCGAGCTGGTGAGCGCAGGCGCCATTGGCCTCATGAAGGCGCTCGATAGCTTCGATCTCTCGCGTGGGCTCGCGTTCAGCACCTACGCCGTCCTTCGTATCCGCGGTGCAATCCTCGACGACCTCCGAAGCCGGGATTCCACTCCCCGCTCGGTCCGCATGAAGCGCCGCAAGATCGAGAGTGTTGCGGCATCGCTCGAGGGCGAGCTCGGCCGGGCGCCTACCGCAAAGGAGATCGCGGAGCGGCTCGAGGTCGACATGGAGACGTTCTGGAAGTGGAAGGATGCGGTGGGAATTCACTGCGAGACCGATGTACCGGCCAACTCGAAGGGCCAACGGCCCTCGCGCGAGGCTGAGAACCATCCGGATCTCTCGGTGACGCTCGCCTCGCAGCAACTGATCGACTCCGAGCACGTGACACACATGCGCCAGCTCATCTCGCGCCTGCCCGAACAGCAGCGCAAGGTGCTGGCGCTTTATTACTACGAGGAGCTCAACCTCCGGCAGGTGGGCGAGGTGTTGCACGTGAGCGAGTCCCGAGTCTCCCAGATCCGGAGCCAGGCGCTCCGCCGACTCAAGGCCGAGCTTACAGGCGAGTAGGCGGACAGCAAGTCAGCGGGACAGCGGGTCAGCGGGTCAGCAGTAGGCGAGTAACTCAAAGAAAGGGGCCGAAGCCTTAAAATGAGCTTCCGGCCCCTTCATGTTTCTGTTAATCGCTGTCCCGCTGTCCCGCTTACTCCTCATCGACACCCGGATCCGGATCCAGCCGCTGCTTGGCCTTACCGACGGCATCCTGCACCTTGCCCTTGATCTCCTGTCCCTTGCCCTTCGCCTGCTCGCTGGTATTGCCCGTGAGTCCGCCAACCGCATTGCGAATTCTGCCTTCAACCTGCTTGGCCCCACCCTTGAGACGATCTTCGGTTCCCTCGGTGGCCAGATCTTTCTTGTCAGTCATGGGTCGGTACCCCCTGTATGGTTGCGTGTTTTACCGTTTACGTCGCTGCTGTTCAACGTCTTGGCAGAGAATACTGGAGGATCACCGGGGGACAATCCGTGACTGCGGTCACCACATCTAGGGGACGCTGACCTCGGCGGGTTTGGATGTGCTCTCGGCGAAATGGCAGGCGGCCACGGTTCCGTCAACCGGCCGCAGGAGGGGCACTTCGGTGCGGCAGCGCTCGCTTTTCATGGGGTGAAAGCAGCGAGTGTGAAAGTGACAGCCCGGCGGGGGGTTCGAGGGGCTCGGCAGGTCTCCGCTCAGCACGATACGCGCCCGCCGTGCGGTGGGATCGGGCTCCGGAACCGCCGAGAGCAAGGCCACCGTGTAGGGATGCCGCGGGTTGGCCAGTAGCTGGTCGGTAGGCCCTTCCTCCACGATCCGGCCGAGATACATCACGGCAATGCGATGCGCGATCTGCCGGACGACAGCCAGATCATGCGCAATGAACAGATAGGAGAGACCGCGCTGACCCTGGAGATCCGAAAGCAGGTTGAGCACCTGGGCCTGCACCGAGACGTCCAGGGCCGACACCGGTTCGTCACAAACGATGAACGAGGGCTGCACGGCGAGTGCGCGGGCGATGCCGATTCGCTGACGTTGCCCTCCGGAAAACTCGTGCGGATAGCGCCTGGAGTAGGTCGGATCGAGGCCCACCTCCTCCAGCAAGGCCGCTACCCGTCCCGGAATCTCCGACCGCGCCGCGAGGCGGTGAATCTCGATTCCCTCAGCAATGGCTGCTCCCACCGTCATCCGGGGATTGAGCGAGCTGTAGGGGTCCTGAAAGATGATCTGCATCCGCCGCCGCAGCTGCCGCAACGCGGTGCGATCCAGGGAGAACACATCCTGACCCTCGTATAGGGCCTTGCCGCTGGTGGGCTCCTGGAGTCGGAGGATCGTGCGTCCCACCGACGACTTGCCGCAGCCCGACTCACCCACCAACGCCAGCGTCTCCCCGCGTCCGACGTCGAACGACACTCCGTCAACCGCACGCACCGGCGGCTGCGCTCGGCCGAACAGCCCGCCCGCCGTGTAGTACTTCACCAGGTCTCGCACCGACAGAAGTTGGTTCATCAATCACTCAAGCAAAAACGAAGCTACGGGGCGGCAACCTCGAGTCATTGCGAGGGTCCGTAGAACCCGTGAGAATCCGCCGAATTGCTTCAGCGGCTCCGGCTTGTCCAGAACGCCTTTTTTTAAGAGCACACCCGTCAGGATCACTAGCTCCAGCAGAGTGAACTGCGTTGGTGTGCTTTTGACCAAAGAACGCCCGGGCAGA
>JALYPB010000470.1 GCA_030856585.1 Gemmatimonadota bacterium
ATCTGGCCCTGCTCGGGCTCATCTTTGCGGGTCCGGTACAATCGCAGACGGCCGATCCGGGCTACCGTGTCGGGGTTGTCAGTGAGTCCGGCGACGTGGCCACCTGGCTCAAGCCGGTGGGTACCGGCCTTGCCGTCGACCGGGTCGTGCCGGTCGGCATCATGCCCACCGATATCGATGGCCCGCACAACATCACGGTGTCGCCGGATCAGAAGAGCTATTACATCACGGTAGCACACGGCACGCCCTTTGGCTCGCTCTGGAAGATGGCTGCCTCGGGCGATTCTCTCCTGGGCCGGGCCCAGGTCGAGCTCTTCCCCACCACGATCACCCTGACACCCGACGGACAGTTTGCCTTCGTGGCCAACTCGGATTTTCACGGTGATCACCCCCGGGTGAACGTGGTGACGGTGGTGCACACCCCGACGATGAACAGGATCACCGACATTCCCGCGTGCGACATGCCGCACGGGGTGAAGTCCAACCACGCGGGTACCCGCATTTACGTGTCCTGCATGCATAGCGATGAAATTCTCCAGCTGGATGTGTCCAGCTTCAGGATCTCACGTCGAGCAAAGACCGGTGAAGGTCATGCCATGGGCAGCACTGGTCCGGCGCACCATGGCCCGGCCGCACCACTGGTGGGAGGGGTTTCCAGGGAGTGCTCTCCGACTTTCATCTCCGTCTCCCCCGACGACAAACAGCTCTACGTCGCCTGCAACTACGCGAACAGTCTCCAAATCTGGGATGCCGCGACGCTCACTCAGGTGAAAGAAATTCCGGTCGGCAAGGGGGCCTACAACGTCGAGCCGTCTCCCGACGGTAAGCTGGTCCTGGTCACCAACAAGAAGGAGCAGAGCGTCAGCCTGATCGACGCGGCCAAACTGACGGAGGTCGCCCGCATTCCCACGAGCAAGAAGATCGTGCACGGGGTCGCCTACTCACCTGACGGGCGGCTGGCCTTCGTCTCTTCCGAATCCATCGGTGCCGATCCCGGCGCCGTGGATGTGATCGATCTGTCTCGACGTCAGCTGGTAGGGAGCGTCTCGATCCCCGGCCAGCCTACCGGCATCACCGTACTCCAGACGCCGTCCCCCACGGCAAGGCGCTAATCCAATGGTTTACGAAGCGACAACGACCCTCGATGGACCCGAGGTGCTGCACCGCGCCAAGCGGTTCTTCGCCGAGCGTGTGCCGCTCAACGCGGCCTACCCCGAAAAGGAAGGGCCGAACTTCGTGACCCTCCGGGGACAGGGTGGGGAAGAGATCGCGCTAGCCGTGTGGCCCGATCCTCGGGGCACCCGGGTGCGGGCGTCCACCCTGCTCTTCGATCAGGTCGTCGACCGGTTTCTATCAACCCTACCGCTCCCGGCGGAGCACGTCGCGTGAGCGGTGCGTTGGCGGTTCGGGTGATGGTGGAGGATGCCTGGGACGAGGTTTTCCTCGAGCTCCCCGAAGTAACTCCACTGGTCGAGCTCAAGCGTCAGGCGCTCGAGCTTACCCACGTGACACGCAGCCCTTCGGAGTACCTGCTCAAGTACCGGGGCGCCGCCCTGGGCGACGAGTCCCGCTCCATGGCTGAAGCAGGGCTGGTACAGAATGGAGCCCTCATCGTGCTTTCCCGCCGGCGCCGGCCGGTGCGGTAGCGAGTTGTCGGTTTCTCCGACAGTGAGCAGTACTCTGACCGTTGTAGCGGTGGCGGTGCTCGCCTTCGACGGCGTGGCTCTCGCGGTGCTTGGGTTTATGACCGGACGGACGATACTGATGCCGGTCGGCCTGATTTTCTTCCTGTCATCGGCCTTGCTGCTGCTGTACCGGCGCTGGTACCGCCGCAGGCTGGACGACATCCTGGCGGCGCGGCGGGCGCTGAGCGAAGATGCCGAGAAGATGCAGCGTCTTTTTAGTAAGAAGTGAGAGGTGAGAAGTGAGAGGGGGGAACTGATACACACCTCACTTCCCCACGTCCTGCTTCTCACTTCTAACTTCTCACCTCTTACTTTCCAGTATGCCCATTCCCGTCTTTACCCACCCCAGCTGCCTCAGGCACGATCCGGGCTCGGGGCACCCCGAGACTCCAGCCCGCCTGCGTGCGGTGCTCGATCGCTTGAAGGCGGAGCCCAGGGTGGAGCTTCGGGAAGCCCGCCCCGCGGCTCGCGAGCCGCTGCTGGCGGTGCATCCCGAGCCATACCTGGCCGCGCTAGAGAGCATGAGTGCGCGGGGCGGGGGAGCGCTCTTCCTGGACACCATCCTCAGTCGAGACAGTTGGTCCGCCGTGCTCGGCGGCGTCGGGGCAGTGATCGCCGCGGTGGATCACGCGATCGGCGCCGGCGGGCATGCGTTCGCCGCAATTCGGCCCCCGGGGCATCATGCCCTGGCTGCCAAGGGGATGGGGTTCTGCCTGGTGAACAATGTGGTTGTGGCGGCCCGTCATGCTCAGGCTGCCGGACGCAATCGAGTCCTGATCATCGATTGGGATGTGCACCACGGCAACGGGACCCAGGCGTTAGTCGAGACCGACCCGTCAGTGCGGTACGTTTCCCTGCACCAGTATCCCTGGTACCCGGGCACCGGTGCCGCCGATGAGCGTGGCGTGGGAAACGTGTTCAACGTCCCGCGGGGGCCGGGCCATCCGCCGGCCCTTTACGTGAGCGATCTCTGGGCTGCCATCGTAGCTGCAACGACCGGTTGGAAGCCTGATGTAGTGTTGATCTCAGCCGGCTTCGACGCCATGGCGGGCGATCCGCTCGGCGGCTTCACGCTGGAGTCGGAGCACTTTGTCGACTGGACAACCCGCCTGCGGGACCGGTTGTCTGCGGTGCCGATCGTTGGAATGCTGGAAGGCGGATACACGCCCAATCGGCTGGCGGAAGGGGTTGCTGCGCACCTGCGGGCTCTCAGCTAACTGGTCTCTTGCCGGTTTATCCGCCGGGGCCACACATTAATCATCTTCTTACATCCCGAGGACGCGTTGCCTCATCCGCTGCGGATGGATGTCGAACTGCTTCACCTTCAGACCAGGCATCCTTTCATTATCGCTCGTGGGGGTCAGAGCGATTACCGCACGGTCTGGGTGCGCCTGACCGACGGCGATGGACAGGAAGGCTGGGGGGAGGCGGCTCCAAGCAGGTTCTACGGCGAGACTGCTGAATCGGTGCTGGCTGCGCTCGAGGTGTATCGAACGGGGCTTCCCGATGATCCGCTCAATCTGGAGGACGCCGAGCGACGCTGGGAAACCATGCTCCGGGGAAATGCCTCCGCCCGCGCGGCACTCTCGGCGGCACTTCACGACCTCGCCGGCAAGCGGCTTGGCGTTCCGGTCTACCGGATGTGGGGTCTGGATCCCTGCAAGGCGCCGAAATCCACGTTCACCATCGGGCTCGACACCCCGGAAAAGATCAGGGCGAAGGTCCTCGAGGCCGGTCAATATCCCATCCTGAAAGTAAAGCTCGGGACCGACCGCGACATCGACATACTGCGTGCCATCCGGGGCGCCACCGACAAGGAGATCCGGGTAGACGCCAACTGCGGATGGACTGTCAAAGGCGCCATTCGCATGCTGCCGATCCTCGAGGAATTCGGGGTTACGGTGCTCGAGCAGCCGCTCCCGCCGGAGGATCTCGACGGCCTTGCGGCCGTCACTTCACAGGCCGACATCCCGGTGATCGCGGATGAAAGCTGCATCACGTCGCAGGATATTCCGCCGCTCGTTGGGAAGGTCGACGGCATCAACATCAAGCTGGCCAAGTGCGGCAGCCTGCGCGAGGCGCTGCGGATGATCGCCATCGCCCGCTCACACGGCATGATGGTGATGGTGGGCTGCATGATCGAGAGCTCGCTCGGGATCACCGCCGCCGCGCACTTCACTCCCCTGGTGGATATCGTGGATCTGGACGGTGCCGCCCTGCTGGCCAATGACCCGTTCCTCGGAGCAGGCATCGACGGAGGCCAGGTGACACTCCCCTCTGGCCCGGGACTCGGCGTCAGGCGCCGATGAGCGACCGCTTCGCCCTTGTTGCCCTCCCGCTCCCGCTCGCCACCCCCTACACCTACCGCATTCCCGAGACGCTGGGCGATCGAGTCGTCCCTGGCGCGCGCGCGGTCGTGCCGGTCCGCAGTCGGGAGCTCATCGGGCTGGTCGTCGCCGTGGATGCGGCGCCCCCGGCGGCGGCGGCAAAAGATATCCTCGCCATGCCTGACCTCGAGCCCGCGTTGTCCGAAGCCCTGCTGGCGACGGCCGAATGGATCGCGGGATACTACGCGGCGCCTCTGGGTCTCACCCTTAAGAGCGTTCTACCTGCCGGGATGTGGGGCGAGTCCCAGGTGATCGTGTCGCTGCGAAACGGGTCCCGGGGTACAGGCGGCGTAGCGGGTGAGGTGCTGGCCTGGCTGGAAAAGCGGGGTGGGGAAGCGGCCGTCTCGACCGCCGCCCGAGCACTGAAGCGTCCGCTCTGGGACGTGATCGAGCGCCTCACCCGCATAGATGCGGTGACGCTGAGAGTTCAGCCGCCCGACACCAGCGCAGCCGGGCTCACCGAGCGGGTGCTGTCCCTGACGGACGAGAGACCCACCCTGCTGGAGCGTGAGACACTCTTCAAGCGACGGCCCAGACAGCAGCAGCTCTACGAAACGCTCGAGGCACTGGGTGGAAGCGCTCCTGTGAGGCATCTCTCGGAGCAGCTCGGCTTCGGTGACGGGGTGCTCAAAGCACTGGTGCGCGAGGGTCTAGCGCGGGTTGCGCGGTCCGAGGTTCTGCGGGACCCATTTGCCGGCTCGCCGGGCTCACCCCCACCTACCGAGCTCACCTCCGATCAGTCGCTGGCCCTCTCCGCCGTGTCCGCGCTGGAGCCGGGGCAGGAGGCGCTGTTGTTCGGGGTGACCGGAAGCGGCAAGACGCTGGTCTACCTCGAGGCGGTGCGGCGGACGCTGGCGGAGGGGCGAGGAGCCATTGTGCTGGTTCCGGAGATCGGCCTTACGCCGCAGACCGTGAGCCGCTTTCGCGGTGCCTTCGGCGACGAGATTGCGGTGCTTCACAGCGGCTTGTCGGATGGCGAGCGGGCAGACGCCTGGCGGCTGCTCCGGCGCGGGGAGCGGCGGGTGGCGGTGGGCGCGCGATCCGCGGTGTTCGCGCCGGTAGCAAACCTCGGTCTGATCGTAATCGACGAGGAGCATGAGGCCAGCTACAAGAACGGCGAGACGCCGCGCTACCACGCCCGGGACGTGGCGGCCGTGCGGGCCCGGCTCGAAGGCGCGCGCCTGATTCTGGGGAGCGCGACGCCTGCGCTGGAGACGATGGTAAGAGCGGAAACCAAGCTCAAGCTGCTCCGCCTGCCCCAGCGGATTGGAGCCCGGCCGATGCCGCCGGTGGAAGTCATCGATCTCAGGGTCGCTCCAAAGGTGGCCGGTACCGGTCCCGTCCCGTGGTCAGAAGCCCTCGATACCGGCGTGCTCGCCACGCTGGCCCGGAGGGAGCAGGCGCTGCTTCTCCTCAATCGCCGTGGCTACGCGGCCTTCCTCCAGTGCCCCGACTGTGGCGAGGTCTGGCAGTGTCCCCATTGCAGCATCTCGTTGACCGTCCATCAGGCGCCGGCGGGTTTGCGCTGCCACTACTGCGGTCACGAGGAGCCATTGCCTCTCACCTGCCGAGGCTGCGCCAACCCGGTTCAGCAGATGCGCGGAGTCGGCACCCAGCAGCTCGAGCGCATGCTCGCCGACCGCTATCCGGATGCCCGGATCGCCAGAATGGATCTCGATACCACCAGCACCAAATGGTCGCACCAGCGGATCCTGGCGTCCGTGGAATCGGGGGAGGTCGACCTCCTGATCGGGACCCAGATGATCGCCAAGGGTCTGGACTTCCCCAATGTGACCCTGGTGGGCGTGGTGGATGCAGATACGGGGCTGTATCTGCCCGACTTCCGCTCAGGCGAGCGGACGTTTCAGCTGCTGGCGCAGGTGGCGGGTCGGGCGGGTCGCGGGCCTAAGGGCGGGCGGGTACTGGTCCAGACCCGGAATCCTACGCATCACGCGCTGGTGTGGGCCCGGCAGCACGACACCGAGGGCTTTCTCCGGCAGGAGCGCCAGCTCAGAGCGAACCCGCCCTATCCGCCCACCACCTCGCTCGTCAACCTGCTGGTGTCCGGTCCGGATGAGGGTGAGGTGGGCCGCCGGGCGGCCGCGGTGGGCGACTGGTGCAGCGCGCTCATCGAGCTTCACGAGCTCCCCATCGGCGTCCTGGGGCCGGCGCCATGCCCGCTGGTGCGGATCAAGGATCGCTGGCGATGGCACGTGCTGTTGAAGGGGCCGTCGAAGTCGCTGGGGAGGGTCGTACGCTACGCGGCGCGAAGCCTTCGCCGGGAGGGCACCACGCGTGTGGTGATCGATCGGGATCCCGTTTCCCTGCTGTGAAGCAGCGCCGCTACGAGCCCGGCCACGCCCCCAGTGCGCGTCGCACTACGACCAGCTCACCGAGATGATACGCCCAGCCACACTCTCGTCCCAGGCCGCCGGCGAAGGCGGCGAAGGGTTCTTGGGCCAGTAGTTACCAGGCCAGTCGAGCTCTTCGTAGGCAGGGTCCTCACCTAGCCGGGATCAAGGCAAGTAGAGCTGGCGCTCACCACCCTTGCATTACTTCCAGACCCTAAAAAACGAAACACTATTGGCGCCTTGGCACACGCTTCGCCGGGCGGGTACAGGAACACTTCCGTGGTATCCCCCGAGCGCCATCCGGTCCACGTGCTGGTGCGATCAGCCCAGAGCGCCAGGGACTCGGAGTGTGTACGCGAGGCGTCCAGTGCCCACTCCACCGGAATAGTGGAGGCCGACAGGCGCGCGAGCCTGACTGAGTCCAGACCTAACGCAGCGTGGATGTACGCACGGGCGGACTTGGCGTAGGCCCTGCCAGAGGAGTCTGCCGAGTATGGCTGGAAGGTGAACAAAGCGGTTACCGACAGGCCTGCGACGAGCATCGTCAGGAGTAATGGCTCTTTGCCCTGCGAGTCGGCCATTGGAGAATCTCACTTCAGGGAGCGAGGATCAGGGCACCTTTGCCAGCGCAGTGCGGAGGGATGAGGCGTGCTGGGACAGCGCCTGACATCCGCTGTTCGCGCCATGGTTTGCCAGCGCCCGATCCATGACGGGGCCGAGCTCGCCGTTCGCCACCAGCTCGGCCATCCGCATGACAACGTACTCGTCGGCGACTTTCTGGCGCAATGAAACCCCACCAGGCAGACCGAAGGCCGCCGAGCGCCGGTCGCTGGGCGGTTCGAAGCCCTTGGCCCAGCTCGACTCATCCCCCCCGTCGTAGCCTTCAGCCGACCAGATGTGCAGGTGGGTGGCATCCACCCACACGTACTGCCGACCGAGGATATATGACATAGTTACCGATCCGTGCGGAATCCGATCTCTGTCCCGATGTAGACGATTCGTCGCGGTGCGGGCTCGAATACCCGGCCACCGACCCCATTCAGCGTGACGGAGCCGACATAGCGTCGGTCCCACAAGTTGTTCACCCCGAGGAATGGTGCGAACTCCACCTGACCCGACTGACCATCCCAGCCGAGCCGCAGGTTAGTGATCCCGGCACCCCAGGCGTCCACGTACGTCGTGTTGGCGTCGTCCGCCACGATCGAGGAGCTGATGGTGTGGTCGGCATCGACAAAAAAATCGGCAGGCAGGGCGGTGCGGAGCCCAAAGCGCCAGAAATGCTCCGGCACACCTGGAAGCCGATTGCCGTCGAGGACAGTGCCGTCGGCCAACTGGTAGTCGGTGAAGCGATACCGGGCGTAGGTGTATGAGCCGCGCAAGGTGAGCCCGGACGTCGGCGACACGGTGAGACCGAGCTCAGCGCCGTCGTTGTGGGTCTTCCCCGCGTTCCGGAAGAAGGCACGCCCGCCGATCTCAGGCCCCTGCACGATGGCATCCGACACCCGGCCCAGGAAAAGCGCCACCGAGTAGCTGACTTTCGGCACCGGCTGCCCGCGGGCGCCGATCTCGTAGTTCACCGCCCGCTGCGGTCCCAGGTCGGGGTTGAAGCCGCCCGAACCATCGGGCTGGTTGGCCAGCTCCGTGGTCGTCGGCGTCTCGAAAGCGGTCGCCACGTTGACGTACGGCACGAAATGCTCGCCGAGCGAGAGGCTCAGTCCCAGGTTTCCGCTGACAGCCGACATGGTTCTGGCGCCGCTGTCATCGCCATCGGAAAGTGCTCGGTCGCTCAGCGCGAATCGGGCCCAGTCCAGCCGGGCGCCGGCGCTGACCAGCCACTGCTCAGCCGGGTTCCAGTTGACCTGCGCAAACGGTCCGAACTCGGTTACCTGCTCCCGCTGGTCGAGGATGACCGTGGTGGTCGGCTGGCCCGCGTTGGAGACAAAGTTCTGCCGGTTATCCCTCATTCGCTGCAGGTCGACTCCAGCCGTAAGCCGGGGCGCCTGCTCGGCTGAGCCAAGACGGCGATTGGCGCTGACCCTGGCGCCTCCCACCGCACGATCGATTGCCACATAGGTGCCCGAGGTGGGCGTGACGCCGGTCGGTGGCGGGGCCGCCAACGGGTTCGCCAGGTCCCGAAGCAGCCCGAAAACCGTGGCCTCGTACTCGTTTCCTCGGGCATCAAAGTGGCGGACCCTGAGCGCCAGCTGGTGCTGCTGAGCGTCCTTGTCCGCCCCGCGTCGGATATTGTTGGCTGCGGCTGAGTCGGGGTTTGCCAGGTATTCGGCGCGGGTGAGAGCGCCGGGGTTCTGTCCTCGCGGATTGTCAGCCAGGCTCAGCCGGACGGTAGCCAGTGTCGATCCGCTGACGGCATAGTCCATCGCCGCATTGAGCTGGCGGAACTCTGCGGCGCTGTGCTGCCGGAATCCGTCGGTCTTGAACTGGGAAACCGACAGCGTGCCGCTCACGTCGCCGGAACGTCCCGAGGTCCAGCTTTGCCACTTGTAGAAGTCATCACCGTCTCGTTCTCCGGTCCCACCCTGTACCCGCAGTCGCTGGGCGAACGGACCGGCAGCGGCGGGCTCGCTGGACAAGGCGACCACCCCGCCCGACGCGTTCCCATAGAGGGACGAGCTTGCACCCCGCAGGACCTCGGCTCGTTCGATGTTGGCGAAGTCGATGTTGGTGAGCTGGCTCTGGCCGTCCGGAAGCGTCTGAGGAACCCCGTCGAGCAGGATCTTGATGCCGCGAACCCCAAAGTTCGAACGGCTACCGGCGCCCCGGATGGAAATGCGCTGATCGAGGGAGAAGTTGTAGCGGTTGGCCACCACGACGCCTGGCAGGTTGTTCAATGCCTCGTCCAGGCCGATCGTCTGCTGCCCGCGTTGGATCTCGGTCCGATCGACGACGCCAACGGCGTAGGGCACCCTCTGCAAGGGCTCGGCCGTGCGGGTCACGTTGATCTCCGGCAGCTGCCGAACGCGGGTGGTGTCCAGCGCGGCCGTATCCCGGACCGGCTCCTGGGCCAACAACGCCGGGGCCGAAACCAGACTCAGCAACCCAAAGCCTACCGAGCCCAACGATGGGGTCCATCCGTGCATGGCTATCTCCTGGTTGCGACAAAGTTAATCTTCCTGTGACGCAGGGCCATGGCGCTTGAATCCCCCCTGGCCCGCCCCTAGCTTCCTCCCCCTGATGAACAATCCCAAGGATACCCTGCCCGATTTCAGCCGGTCCCCGTTTGCTGGAGCGCCGGAGGCCCGTTTCGCAGCGCTGCCGGCCGACGGCGTCCTCCCCGAGGGCTTCTTTTCGACCTCCAATCTGCCCACCTACATCAAGGTGGGGAGCCAGTGGCTGGCCCCGATCCGCCCGCGTATGGACTGCGTCGTAGTCAAACGGCCCGGACTGCTGGAGACCATCGAGCCCCGGCGGTTGAAACGGGGCGACATGATCGCCATGGGTGAAGCCGAGGATGGAACCGAGGGCATCGTGGTGCATACCCAGGGGTTCCTGGGGAACGTCCACGGGGCCAATGAATTCCAGTTCATGTCCACCGAGGTCAGCCGGGAGCGCCCGGTCAATTACGAGGAGCTCGCTGCGCGTCTGGGTGAGGAGAAGCGGAGGGGAGGCTATCTCATCTGGGTGGCGGGGCCGGCCCTGGTCCACTCCCGGGCCCGAGCCGACTTCGAGTGGTTTATCCGGAACGGCTACGTGCAGGCGGTTCTCGCCGGGAATGCCGTGGCCGTCCACGACATCGAGGCGGCCATCTTCGGCACCACGCTGGGCATGAGCAACACGGGCCAGCCCACGCAGGGCGGACACGGTCTGCACATGCGGGCCATCAACCGGGTGCGGGCCGCCGGCTCGATCGAGCGGGCAGTGGAGACCGGGCTTATTACGAGCGGGATCGTGCACGCGCTGGTGACCTGTCGCATACCCTACGTGCTGGCCGGCTCGATTCGGGACGACGGTCCGCTGCCTGGTGTTCACAGCGATGCGCTGGAGGCGCAGGACGCCATGCGCGAGCACACCGTCAAGGCCACGGGGGCCATCTTCGTCGCCACCGCGCTCCACGCCATTGCCGTGGGGAATATGTTGCCCGCCTTTTATCTGTGCGACGGCGCCCCGGCACCCTTGATGACTATCTGCGTGGATCAGACCGAATTCGTGGTGAACAAGCTCAAGGACCGCGGTACCCACCAGGCGTACGGAGTGGTCACCAACGCTCAGGATTTCATGCATGTCCTCCGGTTCTACACCGCACAGTGGGAGCAGGGCGCGGCATGAGCGATCCGACGCACGGCGCGCGGTGGCCGGGCCTGGGCTGGGAGCGGCTGGCTCAGGCCGTGGCCGCGGTATTGCCTCCCACGGAGGTAGATGGGGTCTGGGCTTTCAGTCCGCTGCGGCGCGAGACCAATGAATGGGGTACCGCCGTCCTGTCCCGGGTGGATGGCGACCGCCGCCGGATCTACACCGCGCGGTACGTGCTGGCCATCAAGGGGAAGGAGCGGGGGAAGTTCGAAGCCTCGGTGGAGGAGGTCGGAAGCGGGCCGCTCGACGCTCTGGAGCGGCTGGTGCAGGAAGCGCAGCGCCGCATCGACGACGAGCATCCCCCGATCTCGATCCCTCCGGAGTCGTGGTTCCCCTCGATTCTTCCCGCGGATCTCGGAGTCGATGGCCAGCCTCGGTAAGGCGGAGGCCGCAGTCCACTCCGAGCGCTTTCGCCGTCACCTTAGGGAACAT